>JAHEBE010000020.1 GCA_024642365.1 Algoriphagus sp. | reverse complement strand
ATACCAATATGGCCAAGGCTGCATTAAACATGATGACACTGACTTCCGCTGCTGAGTTACCCAAGTTTGGAATTTATACCAATGCAGTGGACACTGGCTGGGTGACTGATGAAGATCCAGCAGAATTAGCTAAGCGAAAGCAGGATTTGCATGATTTCCAGCCTCCGCTCGATATCGTAGATGGCGCAGCACGAGTAATGGATCCACTTTTTGATGGAATCAATACTGGAAAGCACTGGAATGGAAAATTTCTGAAGGATTATAAGCCGACTAGCTGGTAGCTCTATTTGAATCAAATGGATTTACCACATAGCCACATAGTGATTGATATTCAAAGTCAGACTTCCAAACTATGGCCTCTTTGTTTCTATATAGAGGAAAAAAACAGTTCAATTCTAAGGTTTAACCCCGCATTGAAAAAACTGTAAAGCTTCCAATCTCAATCGATTTGACTCACCAATGCCTTGATGATCATAGCCATTTTTGGCTCTGCCAATGCAGCGGCTTCCAGGACTTCGGCTAGCGTAATTCGCTTAATTTTTCCCTCCACTCCCAAATCTGTGATGGCTGAAATTCCAAACACCTCGATACCCATCTGCCGAGCAACGATGACTTCCGGGACAGTACTCATCCCTACGGCATCTGCACCGATGCTTCTCAAATAATTATATTCAGCAGGGGTTTCCAAATTTGGACCTTGCACTCCGGCATATACCCCGCGATGAAGCTGAATTCCAGCATGCTTCGCAAAGCCTAATGCCCTACTGATCAATTCGGAAGAATAGGCGTCACTCATATCTGGAAACCGTGGTCCAAATGCTTCAATATGCTTTCCTCGAAGTGGATTTTCAGGAAACAAATCAATATGATCTGAAATCACCATCACGTCACCAACTCGCTGAAGAGGGTTCAAACCACCTGAAGCATTGGAAACCAGCAAAGTCTCAATCCCAAGGAATTTCATCACACGGACAGGGAAAGTAACTTCCTGCATGTTGTAACCTTCATAATAGTGAAAGCGTCCTTTCATGGCTAAAACAGATTTTCCAGCCAATTTTCCTAGTAATAATTGCCCCGAGTGGCTTTCCACAGTGCTTAAAGGAAAATGAGGAATTGTTTGATAAGGCAGGGTATGACTAACTTCTATTTGATCACCAAGACTTCCCAAGCCAGTGCCTAGGATAATGGCAATTTTAGTGTCCTCAGGAAGAACTTTTTTAATACTTGCAGCAGCTTCTAAAATTCGTTGGTAATAGGTCATTTCGCGCAGGATTATCAGACTGAATAAATCAAATCTACTAAAACTTCGAACTTTTAGGGGTACTTCCTTGTATAGGGATCAACAATTAATTCGCATGATCAAGATAATCGTAGGAACAAATCGCAAAAATTCCGTTTCAAAGCGGATCGCGGAACTCGTACAAACTATACTACAAGAAAAAGGGGCCTCCAGTGAAATTTTGGAATTGGCTGATTTGCCAGCCGACTTCATTGATACTGCATTGTATGAAAACAATGGAAAAAATGCTGCTTATAATGCCTTCCACGCTAGGGTAGCTGCTGGTAATAAATTTATTTTTATTGTTCCTGAATACAATGGCTCTTTTCCCGGAATCTTAAAAACCTTTATCGACGGGATGACCTATCCGAATTCGTTTCGGAATAAAAAAGCGGCGATGATTGGAATTTCTTCTGGAATAGGCGGTGGTGGCATCGCGTTGAGCCACCTTACCGACATCTTCCATTATTTAGGCATGCATGTACTCGCTCTCAAGCCGAAGCTTGCTAAAATCGAGCAAAATATGTCAGATAACCTGCTCACCAACAAGTTGTACAATGAGTTACTGCATAGCCAGGCAGACATGCTGCTTGATTTTTAGGACTTAGTCCACATTATCATGCAGAAATCTGTTATTACCTAAGATCTCATTTTCATCACTTAGATTGTACTTGCTGATGCTTGGCTCAGAGCTATGCTGTGGTTCATTTAGGACCACATTCTTACGCTGATAAGCTGGCACTTCCAATTTCTCCTTTAGCTCTTCAGCGGTTGGATTGATGGTACGGTTACCTTTTAGCTTCTCAAAACGCTCATGCGCTCGCTGAATGGCCTTCTGCTTCATTTGCTCATAGTAATCATTCGCAAATCCCATAGTAGCAGGCTCATTCACTTTTTCAAGCTTTTCTGCTGGCTTTTTCTCTTCCTCTTCTTCGAAAAGATCATGTACGATTTTTTCTGAAGGCTCTTCCATTTCAGCCTCTTTTTTCACTTCAAAAGTAAATGACTTCTCTTTTGGAGCTTCTTCTTCCGGAGCTGGCGCTGCCTTTGGAGCGATTGATTTTGGAAAAGAAAACACAAAAGTTGCATCATCTTCAATTGAATCCTCCTTTACAGTTTTGCTTTTACCTGAATCCAGGTTAATCAAAGTCTTCTCTGCCTCTGGCTCTTCTACTGGAGCTTTTTTCACTGGAGCAGTGTAAGTAACTACTGGCTCAGGAGCTTTGACGGCAACTTTCCGAGGAGTCCCAGCAAGACGATCCATCTCAAAGCCTGTGGCAATCACAGTCACTCGGATTGCTTTTCCTAGGTCCGGATCAATACCTTGACCGAAGATCACTTCTGCATTGTCACCAGCTTTCTCCTGGATGTATTCAGTGATTTCGCTCAACTCATCCATTGACAGTTCTTCGTCCTCGCCAGACATAATAGAAAGGAGGATTTTTTCTGCACCTCGGATATCTACATTGTTCAGTAATGGAGAGGAAATCGCAGCACCTGCTGCACGGATCGCTCTACCTTCGCCTTCTTCTGTGGATGATCCCATGACAGCTGCACCAGCATCTTTCATTACGGTCTTCACATCTTCGAAATCGACGTTTACATCTTGGTGGATTGTAATAATCTCAGCAATGGATCTTGCTGCAGTGGAGAGAATATCATCCGCTTTGCTGAAAGCTGTTCTGATGGCCAGATTACCATAAATCTCACGCAGCTTATCGTTTAGGATTACGAGCACTGTATCGCAATTTTCGCGAAGTGACTCGATGCCTTGCTGTGCAACATTCATTTTCTTCTTGCCTTCAAACATAAATGGCGCAGTCACAATACCTACGGTAAGGATGTTGAGTTCCTTGGCAATTCGAGCCACTACTGGAGCCGCTCCTGTACCAGTACCTCCACCCATTCCGGCAGTGATAAATACCATTTTAGTGTTATCAGCCAAAAGCTCTCGGATCTCATCCTCTGATTCGATGGCTGCATTTTTTCCTTGCTCAGGATTTGCTCCTGCACCTAGGCCTTCTGTAAGGTTTGCTCCAAGTTGTAATCTCAATGGAACTGGGCTTGACTTCAAAGCCTGCGCGTCTGTGTTCACTACCACAAATTCTACATCCTTGATACCTTGGCTAAACATGTGATTGACGGCATTGGAACCGCCACCGCCTACGCCAATGACTTTAATAATGGACTTTGAATTTTTTGGAAGATCAAATCTGTAATCTTTCATGTTATCTGACATATTTATTGGTTTGGTGAAATGAATTCAGGTTTATTATAAAGAGGGTTTAGGATAAATAGGGAAATCAATCGCAAGGCAATTGACCTCCCCCATCATAAGCCCTAGTAATTTTCGTCTTCGATATCATCAGAGATGATACCTTTTAATTTTTCTTTGATGCTGGTGAAAATATCCTTTGGGATCAGCTCACGATACTCTTTCTTCTTGGTAGAAAGCCCGCCATTTGCCAATCTTTTCTTATACAATTCATCCCGATCATCAAGGTCTTTGAAGCCTGCAAGTACAAGTCCTACTGATGTGGCATACATCGGGCTTTTTACTTCTTCGATGACTGACTTTCCGAGATGCTCATTTGGATAGCCAATACGTGTATCCAATCCGGTCATGTATTCGAAAAGTTGGGAGATAAACTGAAGTTGTGAGCCACCACCAGTAAGGACGATTCCTCCTGCCAGCTTTTTATAGTGCCCACTTTGCATGATTTCATTTTGGACGATCTCGATGATCTCTTCCATTCTCGCCTGAATAATCGATGCAAGGTTTCGGATAGAGATTTCCTTCGGTGGACGATTTCTAAGTCCTGGGATGGAAACGATTTCATTTGGATTTGCTTCTTCGGCGATCGCTTTTCCAAATCTCGTCTTGAGTAATTCTGCCTGGTTCTGCATGACCATGCAGCCTTCTTTAATGTCTTTGGTGATGATATTTCCACCTAATGGAATTACCGCCGTATGGCGAATAATATTTTCATAGAAAATCGCAATGTCAGTAGTACCTCCTCCAATATCTACTAGGCAAACTCCTGCCTCTTTTTCATCATCACTCAATACCGAAAGTGAACTTGCCAATGGCTCAAGAATCAGTTGCTTGGAAACTAACTCGGCACGGCGAACGCATCGGTTGATGTTATTAATGGCAGTAGTCTGGGCAGTGATGATATGGAAATCTGCTTCCAGACGTGTTCCTGACATACCTACCGGATCTTTGATTCCGCCTTCGTAGTCGACGGTATAATCCTGCGGCATGACGTGGATAATGGTATTCCCCGGAGGGACAAGGATATTTTCCATTTCACTGGAAAGTCGACGTACATCTTCGATGGTAATCTCATCATCTGAAGGCTGACGCATAATGCTTCCGCTTTGGATTTTGCTTTGAATATGCTGTCCGGCAATCCCTACGATCACATCAGCAATATTCACTTCCGCCATTTCTGAAGCTTCTTCTACTGCTTTTTCTATTGCATGGACAGTTTTGTCGATGTTAGTCACCACACCACGATCAACGCCATCCGAGACAGCCTTGCCCATGCCGAGCACTTCCAATTTTCCATACTCATTTTTTCGACCCACGATCACACAGATCTTTGTGGTTCCGATGTCTAGTCCGACAATTAGTTCTCTGTTTTCCATATCCAAGCTTTTATTCACAGATGATTTGATCCTTATATTTTACACTTACCCGAGCATAGGCATTCCAGCCTTTCTTGGGAATAATTTCTTTGTAGTAGACCGAGATGCGGTCAAACTTATCTTTGATATTATGCGCATCGCCAAATTCAATGAGCTGACTTCCTACTTGCTGATAAAGTCGAATGTCATCTGGCGCATTTAGCACTACTTCTGTGATTTGCGCATTCCAAAACTTATCTTTTGTAATGAACTCAATCAAATCAAGCAGTTCTGGCATTTCGGGCATCACATCTCCTTGATCCATCAATCGCTCTGCATAATCGCCTTCAAGGATCAATACTCGGCTGGTATAGGCACTGGAAGTAGGGATTACTTTTCCTTCGCTGGTGATGTATCCATCCGCTCCCATTGGTTGAGCAATTCGGGCAATAGGCTGGTGCTGCTGAATAGTCAGATTTAAAATTCCTTTTTGGCCGATCATTGCCTGCACAGATTTTACAAAGGAATGTCCGGCAATTCGCTCCTCGATTTCATTCAAAGGCACTTCTTCGAGCATTAGTCCAGTTTTCAAATCTGGGAATGCTTGAGCAAGGATGGTTTTGATTTCATCTTCTTCGACGAAATACACCCCGCTCAATCCCTCGATCGAAATTTCAGCACCTTGATAGGTTTTATACATCGTCTGCTTTTCCACAAAACCAATGAACCCAACCAGTATCAAACTGAGGACAACAAACACGACAATCTTTTTTATCCGAGCCTTTTTCATAACGCAAGTCGTTTAGCTCTTTCATTCGTCCATTCCGCCAACTTTGGGACTAAGCGATCAATATCACCCGCACCTAGCGTCACCAATACTTCCGGATTAGCGTTTTCCAAAACCTGGAAAAGCTCCTCTTTCTGAACCAAGGATTTCTTGGTTGCCACGATATCTTTCAATAGCATCGCAGATTCGACACCAGGAATCGGCAATTCCCGCGCTGGATAGATATCCAGCAATAGTACCTCATCTGCCAGGGAAAGACTTTCTGAAAATCCAGCTGCAAAATCTCGAGTTCGCGTGAACAAGTGTGGCTGGAAAATCACCGTTAATTTTTTCATCGGGAACATCGCCCGAACGGAGCTCAAACAAGCTCTTATTTCTTCTGGATGATGTGCATAATCATCTATGAAGACTGCATTTTCAATATTGCTATGAATCTCAAATCTTCGCTTTACTCCTTTGAATGAAGCCAAGCCTTGGCGAATCTGTTCAGGGGAAAGCTGATGGTCGAGTGCAATGGCGATAGCTCCGATAGCATTCTCCACATTATGGAATCCGGGTACAAAAATCTCCAGTTTTGAAATCGTCTGCTTTTCGCTTTCATAGTCAAAAACAAAGGAATTTGGTTTTGCTTGAATGTTCTGAGCAGATATTTCTGCAGATCGCAATCCGTAGGTTTTGGTTTTGATTTTTGGCATTCCTACCTCACTCAGTCGCAAAGCTGCATTTTGCTGAATGTAGAGTTGGCCTTTTTTATCAATTAATTTCAAGAATTCAGAGAAACCCTGAAGAATCGAAGACTCATCTCCATAGATATCCAAATGGTCAGGATCTGCACTGGTGACAATCGCTTCATTCGGATGAAGTCTCAAGAAGGAGCGATCAAATTCATCTGCTTCCACTACGACCAAAGTCTGCTCTTTGCTATTTTTCTCTCCTAAGATCAAATTGCTTTGATAGTTCTGAGTAATCCCACCAAGGAAAGCCGCCACAGGTTTTCCTGCTGACTTGAGTAAATGAGCCAAAAGCGAAGAAGTGGTTGTTTTTCCATGAGTCCCTGCTACTGCTATGGTGTAGTAGGATTTTGTCACCATGCCTAAAATTTCAGAACGCTTTTTCAATTGAAATTCCCCTGACTGAAAAAATGTCAATTGTGCGCTTGTTGCCGGAATAGCCGGTGTCCAAATAATAATTGATTTGGAAGGATTGGATTTTACAGACTCTGGAATTGCAGCTATCTCATCGACAAAGTTCACAGCCATACCTTCTGCGATCAATTGATCTGTAAGCGGTGATGGAGTACGGTCATAGCCAGACACAAGCATTCCTTCATGCTGAAACCAACGTGCCAAGGCACTCATGCCGATTCCGCCGATGCCAAGGAAATATGCGTTATGTATCCCTTCGAAACTCATCCGATCAATTGTTCTAATTCTTCCACAATAGCGTTTGCCGCATTTGGCTTAGCCAATTCTTTTATTTTTGCTCCTAAATCACCCACGGTAATCGGGTCAAATAGAAGTTCATCCACTTTTGATTTCAAGTGACCAATGGCCTCGCTATCCTTCAGCATCCAAGCTGCATGATGATCGACATAAGTCATTGCATTTTTGGTTTGGTGATCAGCCGCCACATTGGGCGATGGTATAAAAATCACCGGCTTGCCCACAAGAGATAATTCAGAAACCGATAAGGCACCAGCTCTTGAAACAATCACATCTGCTGCAGCATAGGCTAAGTCCATCTCCCGAATAAATTCTCTAAGATGAATTCCCTTCAAATCTGCCTTTTCAGTTTCTTCCAGCATTGATTTGAAATAGAATTTTCCACACTGCCAAAGCACTTGATAGCCTGCTTTATCCAATTTCTTCATGTCCTTCAGCACCGCTTGATTAAGTGTGCGTGCACCTAAGGATCCACCCAAGACCAGGATTGTCTTTTTCTCAGGATCTAATTTGAAATGCGCTAATCCCTTTTCCCGCTTTCCATTCAGGTCAAGTATGTCTTTTCGAACTGGATTACCTGTATAGGCGATTTTATCTGAAGGGAAAAATTGGTCCATTCCAGGATAAGCCACACAGATCTTTCCTGCTCGCTTTGCCAAAATCTTATTGGTCAATCCTGCATAAGAGTTTTGCTCTTGTACTAAAGTCGGAATACCTTTTCGCTGCGCTGCATAGAGAACCGGACCGCTTGCATAGCCACCCACACCTACCACAGCATCTGGTTTGAAATCACTCACGATTTTTGAGGCTTGTCTTAAGCTTTTCAAAAGTTTCAATGGGAATTTCAAATTATCCAAAGTCAAGCTTCGCTGAATTCCAGCGATAGGTAATCCGATAATTCGGTAACCTGCCTCAGGAACTTTCTGCATTTCCATTTTGCCCAATGCCCCTACAAAAAGTAATTCAGAACCAGGATGCTTTTCAACCCAAGCATTTGCAATAGCAATAGCTGGATAGATATGCCCTCCGGTGCCTCCACCACTGATCAAAATGCGATATGTGCGTTGCTTTTCGATAACTATGCGGTTTTAAGTTTTGCTCGGTTTCCTACTGACTTGGTCTGCCCTTCTTCTTGGTGATCTCCTCTACTGACTGAAAGAATAATTCCCAAGGAAATTCCTGTAAATACTAAAGAGGTTCCCCCCATGCTCAGCAATGGCAAAGGCAATCCTGTGATTGGTCCTAATCCTACAGCCACAGCCATATTTACTAAGGCTTGAATCACCAAAGCGAAACTCAAGCCTGCGGATAATAATCCTCCGAATGCCTTATTTGAATTAGCGACGATTCGCATTCCCCGATAGAGTAATGCGAGGTATAGAAAGAGTACCCCAAATCCACCGATAAGTCCATACTCCTCGATGATGATGGCATAAATGAAATCTGAATACGGATGAGGAAGGGAATTACGCTGTTCACTATTTCCAGGACCTTTACCAGTGATTCCTCCTGTTGCAATAGCGATGTATGACTGTTCTGCTTGAAAAGGAACTTCATCTTCATCCAAAAAGGCTTCCACTCGAGAAACCAAAGTGGCACCTCGCTGACCAATGAATCCTGCAGCTGTCAATCCTAAAATACCAACCAGTACAACGATGAGTAAGTATTTTACAGGAACTCGACCGATAAACATGATCAAAAGACAAGTCATCAGTAGAAGAATCGCAGTGGAAAAATTAGCCATAGCAATTAATCCTGAGATCAATCCTATTGCAATAATGATCGGAACAAAAGTGCTCTTGAAGTCGGTGATATTATTTTGTCTACGCGCCAACATTCCCGCAATCGCAGCAATCAAGGCTAATTTTGCCAAATCTGAAGGCTGGAATGCTTGATTGATTACCGGGATGGTAATCCAACGATTTGCCTCATTGATATTTGATCCAAAAAGGTAAGTGACAATCAATAGTGGGATTGAGACAATAACGCCCAGTCTTGCATAGACTGCATATTTGCGATAAGGAATGCGATGTGCCATCCACATCACTGCTAAGGAAACAAAAATCAACATGGAATGCCGAACCAGATACAGTTCTGTATTTCCCCCTGCATACTTGTATGCCAAAGATCCAGTAGCTGAATAAACCACTAGGATGCTGAATAGTGAAAGTAAAATCACAATTCCCCAGATGATTGGATCACCCTTGAAATGCTCATCGATCCATGATTTGAATTGGCTCATGCGATGGCTTTGTTTAGGTTCAACACTGCATTTCGGAATTGATTTCCTCGGTCCTCATAGTTTTTGAAGAGATCGAAGCTGGCACATGCCGGAGATAGCAACACTACATCTCCTGACTGACCTAATTCCCTGCCCCAATTGACAGCTTCTTGAATGTCTTCAGTCTCTTTTATTAAAGAAATGGAAGTACCAAATGCTGCTTTTAACTTTGAGTTATCCTTCCCTAAACAGATTAAGGCTTTGATTCCTTTAGTGTACCGCTGAAGCAAGTCGTAGTTATTTCCTTTGTCTACTCCACCGGCTATCCAAATAATTGGGTTGATGTAGCTACCCAAAGCATAAGCTGTGGATTCTACGTTAGTCCCTTTGCTATCATTCACAAAATCAACTCCGCCCAACTGTAAAACTTGCTCCATTCGGTGAGGAGCATTTTTAAATGTCTTAGCTCCTTCGATCAGTTGAGCCTCCGTAACTCCAGCCAAAGTCGCTGCTATTCCTGCACATAGTGCATTCATGAAATTATGGTCGCCATGGATCGGAAGTGAGTCCAAAGGCAAAGTGGCTTTTTTCTCATTGGTTTGAAGCTGAAGCTGATCTCCATCCAAGTATCCTCCTACACTCGGCTTCGAAGTCAATGAAAACCAATGCTTGGTAGCATTGCATTTGATGCTTGCTATGCCAGAGACTAAAGTTGGATCATCAGCATTAAGTATGACACAATTATTCGATGCCATATTTTTTACCAATCTCAGCTTCGAGTTCACATAGTTTTCAAACTTATAATCGTACCGATCTAGGTGATCTGGCGTGATGTTAGTCAGGATAGCAATGCTAGGCTTGAAGCAGAAGAATCCATCAATCTGAAAACTGCTGCATTCGATTACCCAAAAATCATGGTCTCTTTTGGTTAATTGGGCGGCCCAACTTTCGCCTACATTTCCTGCCAAACCCACATCAAATCCTGCTTCTTTCAGAAGATGATAAGTCAAGAGGGTTGTAGTGGTTTTGCCATTGGTACCTGTAATCGCAATCACACGTCCGGCACTATATCGATAGGCAAATTCCAATTCATCCACCACCGCGATGCCTTCTTCAAATGCCTTTTTAACAACAGGAATTTTTGGAGAAATTCCTGGACTCTTGATAATCATATCAGCATTGAGAATGATTTTTTCAGTATGTCCACCTTCCTCAAAATCGATCCCCGCCTCATTTAACTTTGATTTATTCGCTTCTGAAATCACTCCAAACTCAGACACGAAAACCGCATAGCCTTTCACCTTGGCAAGCATTGCTGCTCCCATTCCGCTTTCTCCGGCTCCAAGGATGGCTATTAGTTTCATTTTATATTATCTCAATTTTAAAGTGGCAAGCGTAATGACAGCAAGAAGAATCCCTACGATCCAAAACCGAGTGACAATTTTTGCTTCATGAATATTTTTCTTTTGAAAATGATGGTGAATTGGTGACATCAGAAATATTCTTCTGCCTTCTCCATATTTCTTTTTGGTGTATTTGAAGTAGCTCACTTGTATCATGACACTGCTGGTCTCGATCAAGAAAATCCCACACATCAATGGAAGCAAAAGCTCTTTTCTAAGCGTCAGCGCCAAAACAGCAATCACCCCACCCAGCATCAAACTTCCTGTGTCTCCCATAAATACTTGAGCTGGAAATGCATTGTACCAAAGGAATCCGATGCAGGCTCCAATAAAAGCTGAAGCGAAAATCACCAGTTCCCCAGAATTTGGGATATACATCACATTGAGGTATTGAGAGAAAATGGCGTTACCACTGATGTAGGCAAAAATGGCAATCGTGAGTCCAATTATGGCTGAAGTTCCCGCAGCCAAGCCATCTATTCCATCGGTAATATTTGCTCCGTTGGACACCGCAGTAATAATAAAAGTGACCACAAAAATGTACAAGATCGGCGTCATCGCCTCACCCATAAAACCAAGTACGCTTTCGTAATTCAACTCATTATTTTTTGTAAAAGGAATGGTTGTCTTCGCAACTTTCACATCTTGATAAGAAGGAGTTTCTACCACTCCCTCATCAATGGATACTGGGTTGGTAAACTCCCGAACCACGACTCCTTCATGAAAATAAAGCGTGGATCCTACGATGATGCCGATCCCAATTTGTCCTACGATTTTAAATCGACCTTTTAAACCTTCTTTATCTTTTTTGAAAACCTTGATGTAATCATCCACAAATCCAATCGTTCCCAACCAAACCGTGGTGATCAGTAACAAAATGATATAAATGTTATTGAGGTTGGCGAAAAGTAGTGTTGGAATCAAAATAGCGGCGATGATCATCAGTCCACCCATTGTCGGAGTGCCCTTCTTTTGAGCTTGTCCAGCGAGGCCAAGATCTCGAACTGTCTCTCCAATTTGCTTATTGCGGATCCAATTAATAATGTGATGTCCAAAAGTGACTGTGATCAGCAATGAAAATACTGCTGCCATACCCGCACGAAATGAAATATACTTAAACACCCCAGTTCCTGGGATATCTAACACACGGTCCAAATAGTCAAAAATCGGATATAGCATCTTATTTTTTGGTGAATTGTTGTAAGAGTTCGGTGACCACTTCAGCATCATCGAAATGATGCTTTACGCCTTTGATTTCTTGATAATCCTCATGGCCCTTGCCGGCAATCAGGATAATATCCCCTTTTTGGGAAAGCATGCAGGCTGTCTTAATAGCCTCTTTTCGATCTGTTATGGTTAAAGTTTTTCGGATTTCAGTTGGTCCGATTCCAGCTTGCATATCCTTCAAAATATCCTCAGGCTCTTCAAATCGAGGATTATCAGAAGTCAGTATCACTTTATCACTTTCCTGAACAGCGATTTTTGCCATGATCGGACGCTTGGTTTTGTCGCGATTCCCGCCACAACCAACGACCGTAATCAATTGCTCAATACCGGTTCGCACGCCATTGATTGTTTTCAAAACATTATCCAAGGCATCCGGAGTATGGGCATAATCAACAATGGCAATGACTCCGCCTATTGCGATTCGGTCAAACCTCCCTTTTGCTCCACGAATTGCTGAAAGCTCACGAAGGACCTCATCTTCTTCCTCACCTAGCAAAACTGCTACTCCCAATACCGCTAAAAGATTATAAGCATTGAATGCGCCGATCATTCGGAACCAAGTCAACTTCCCGTTGATGTCGAGTTCCAATCCTTCCAAAGTGTTGGAAATGATTTTTCCTTTGAAATCCGCTGGAGATTTTAGAGCAAAAGTCTGGTGGTTGGCGTTGCAATTTTGAAGCATTACCTGTCCACGCTTGTCATCGTCATTTACCAAAGCAAATGCTCCCTTCGGTAACTCATCAAATAGCTTTTTCTTGGCTTTGATGTATTCATCAAAAGTGCCGTGATAGTCCAGGTGATCGTGGGAAATATTTGTAAATACCGCCCCTTCCAACTTCAGACCTGCAATTCTCTCCTGTACAATAGCATGCGAACTCGCCTCCATAAAACAATGTGTACAGCCGGCTTCGACCATTTGACGAAGTAAGGCCTGCACACTGATGGCATCAGGCGTGGTATGTGTGGCAGGAATTACCTGCTCATTAATTTTATTTTCAACAGTCGAAAGCAAACCGGTACTGTACCCCATCCGAACGAATAGTTGGTGAAGTAAAGTGGCTGTAGTGGTTTTTCCGTTAGTACCGGTTATTGCTACGACTTTGATTTGATCTGATGGATTTTCGTAGAAGTTGCTGGCAAGAATACCTAATGCCTTGGCAGTATCCTTTACTTCTACATAGGTAATACCAGGGTGAATTGTATTTGGAAGCTGCTCACAAATAATGCTTGTAGCGCCTGCCTCCAATGCTTTTTCTATGAATTCATGCCCGTCTACCTGCGTTCCTTTGACTGCTATGAATGCAGTATCTCCTTTCACTTGGCGACTATCAAAGGCAAGCGCATTCACTTTGACTTCCATGTTTCCTACTGTGGAAGTCAATGACACTTTATACAATATGTCCTTTAATAGTTTCATTAACCTAATACCAGATTTATAGTGGCTTTTGGACTCAGTTTCGTACCAGGAAGAAGGGATTGCGATTTGACACGACCCTTTCCTGAATAATTAACTTGCAATCCTTTATTTTCTAAAATGAATAGTGCGTCTCTCAGTGCAAGACCTGCTACATCTGGCACAATCGCCTTGTCTGTATTATTGACTTGCAGTTTTACTTTCCCTTCTGTCTCAATTGATTTCACCCACTCTTCCGCATTGATGGATTCAGCCTTCAAGCCGAACTCTTCAAAAATCTGCTGAAACTCTTCAACCTTGCCAGCTTCGAAGTATGGACGACCTTGATTTTCCTCAGCAGTGGCGATCATTGTCTTCTCACTCCCTGGGTTTAATTCCATATCTAAGGCATAGATCCGGTCGGCGATTTCCTTAAATACTGGAGCAGAAACATCCCCTCCGTAGGCAGCGAAACCATTTGGACTATCGATCACGATAATCATCGAATACTTTGGTCGATCTGCTGGAAAATATCCGGCAAAGCTGGTGTAATAGGTTTTGGTATACGCGCCATTGATTAGCTTCTGAGCAGTTCCGGTTTTGCCGGCAATTTTATAATCTGCATTGGCAATGTTTTTGGCAGTTCCGTTTGTCACTACTCCTTCCAAAAGCCCCTGAAGTTGTTTTATTGTTTTTTCTGATGCGATTTGATCCCGAAGCAACTCTGTTTGGAAGCTTTCCTGAATTTTAGTTCCTTTTGAAATTGCCTTAATAATGTATGGCTTTACCATTTTGCCATTATTGGCGACAGCATTATAAAATGCAAGTGTATGAAGCGGGTTTAATTTGGATTCATAACCTATAGAAATCCAAGGCAAGGAAGTTCCATACCAGTCTTTCGTTCCTGGCTTTTTGAAATAAGGCTTTCCTTCTCCTGCAAGCTGAAAATTGAATGGCTCATTCAATCCTGCTTTTTCGATGTAAGCCATGAACTTGGATGGGCTAGACCCAAAATATTGATCCACCAATTTTGAAATCGCCACATTGGATGATTTCTCGAAAGCTTCTCTTACTGTGATCGTGCCATATCCACCGTTTTTGGCATCGCGCATAGCCCGATTGTAAAACATGTGAACTCCATTTCCTGTCTCTACTTTATCATTCAGGCTCACTTTATTTTCCTCTAACAGCGCAAGCATGGAAAGTAATTTGAAAGTCGAACCTGGTTCTGTATTTCCTTGATCTCCTATCGCAAAGTTGTAATTCTCACCATAGCCATTGCCACTCTTATTTCGCTGCAAATTTGAAATCGCTTTAATCTGGCCGGTTTTTACTTCCATCACGATCACAGAACCGAATTCCGCTTCGCGCTCAATAAGTTGATTCAATAAGGCTGTCTCGGCTACATCCTGGATATTCACATCCAGAGTAGTGTATACATCGTAGCCATTCTCTGGCTTCACATCTTCTGCATCAAAAACAGGCTTCCAACTTCCACCAGCCAATCGTTGGAACAATGCTTTCCCGTCTGTTCCTTTGAGTTGATTATTAAAACTGTATTCGATTCCTGCGCCATACTGGTCTTCATTGATGAATCCGACCGTTCGGCTAGCCAATGATTTGAATGGTTGGTAACGCTTTTCGACTTTTTCAAAAATCACTCCTCCACCCAATCTTCCTTCTCGGAAAATAGGCCATTTGACCATCGCCTGCATGCCCTGATAGCCGATCTGCTTCCTGTTCAAAACCAAATACCGCTTGTTATCTAAGCGGGCATCTTTGATCATTCGCTTGTATGCAGCAGCTGATTTGTCTTTGTAATACGCTGATAATCGATTGGCCAGTGAATCCAAACCAGCATTGAAAACATCACTTTTAGCAATGGTAGGGTCGATTGCAACTCTATAAAAAGGTAAGCTTGTTGCTAAAAGACTGCCGTCTCCAGCATAGATATTCCCGCGGGTAGCAGGAACTTCTCGGTACTGAAAGTTGATTGTTTCCGCTTTTTCACGCCATATATCTCCCTCCTTAAACTGCAACTTCCCAATTTGATATGGGATCGCCGCAGCAGCAAGTGCGATTAGGATGAAGACCACCCGTACACGGATCAATATGGACTGCTTTACGTTCACTCGACGACTTCTATTTTGATAGGCGGCTGATTCAATTCTTCTAAACCCTGTGCGGCAACACGCTTGGCCACTTCTGACTGCATGCTGCTGAGCATATATTCTGCCTCGAGCGTAGTCACATCTGCTCTAAGGTCTTCTACTTCCTGTTGTGCTTTCTCAATTTTCCGAACCATATTCTCTGCCCGGTGATTTCCCCAGATATAGACTAGTGCCAGCAAAGCCACAAAACCAATTGGTGGAACCAATTGCACTGGCACACCCTCTCCTAGGATTCCTGTGATATCAAGCTTTTCTTCAATCCAGGTGAAAATGGATTTCCCACTTCTCATCTTGGAAGAATTACCCGATTTCAATTTTTTTCTGAACGTATTCTGGCTCATACCTTGGTCCGTTTAGCGATTCTGAGTTTGGCACTTCTTGCTCGCGGATTTGCCGCTACTTCAGCCTCATCTGCGATAATTGCACCTCGAGTCAATGGCTCAAAAGGTCTGATCAAGTTTCCGTAGAAGTCCTTTTCTACTTCACCATGAAATTTTCCTTTAATCATTAAGTTCTTTACCAAGCGATCTTCTAAGCTGTGGTAACTCATGACTACAAATCTTCCTTCTGGCTTTAAGACATCAAGTGCATTCATTAACATCTCTTCAAGAGCTGCGATTTCATCGTTGACTTCGATCCGCAGAGCCTGAAATACTTGGGCGTAATACTTAAAGTCTTTTCCTTTCGGAGCATATTTTTTTAAAAAAGCGGTAAAATCTTCAGTTGTCTCAAAAGGTCTTGCTGCTCGCTCAGCGACAATTGCCTGAGCCAAAGTTTTTGCGTTTTTGATTTCACCATACAACCCAAGAATCTTGTGAAGCCTTGATTCATCGTAAGTATTTAAAACTTCCTTAGCGGAAAGACCCGCCTCCTGATTCATCCGCATATCAAGATCTCCCTTGAACCGTGTAGAAAAACCTCTGGATGGCTCATCAATTTGATGAGAAGAAATCCCCAAGTCTGCCAAAATTCCATCCACCTTACTCACGCCATAGAGTCTGAGGTATTTCTTCAGGTCTCTAAAGTTGGCAGCCACAAATGTGAACTTGTCGCTTGCAGGAATATTCGCTTCGGCATCCTGATCTTGATCAAAGCCATACAAATGCCCTTTGTCCAACTGCTTCAAAATCTCCCGAGAATGTCCTCCGCCCCCAAAAGTCACATCGACATAGATCCCGTTAGGATCAATAGCCAAGCCTTCAGTGCATTGGGTAAGCATGACTGGAATATGATAAACAGACGTCGTCATGGCTTATGAGAGATATTTTTCCATTAAACTTGACAAGTCCGCAGGATCCGATATGATATGCTGCAGGTAAGTATCCGGATTCCAAATCTCGATTCGAGATCCCATTCCAACTACCACCAGCTCCTTTTCCAGGCTAGCATAATTTTGAAAAACCTTCGGAATCAACAGTCTTCCCGCACTATCAAGCTCTACCTCCACGCTGCTGATAAAAAAAGATCGCTGGAGCATTCGCTGTTCTGCATTATTGATTGACAGCGATTTAATTTGATTTTCCAGCTTTTTGTATTCCACAATCGGATAAAGAGCCAAACACTTATCCTCTGCCATCCGAAGCATAAGCGCAGTCCCATTGGCCTCTGGTATTGCCGCCTTGATCTTGGCTGGCAAAACCAAACGTCCTTTCGGGTCTAGCTTACAATCGTATTGACTATTAAACATTTGCTTTGGCGCTTATAATTGCGAAATGTGGTAAAGACAAAAGTAATAAAACGCTTGACACATCCTACCACTTTCCCCCACTTTTTCCCACTTTAAGTTAAAAGTAGCCAAAACTTTCATTCAACCCAATAAAAACCAGAAAATTTCATTTTTTTTTCTGTGGGTATATTCTTGATTCAAAAGCTATTAGGAACTGAGCCAAACTGCCTATTCATGTAAATTTGGGCAAAAATGCAGCTAATGGGGAGGGAAGATTTCAACCCTGAAGCTTATTCGCCAAAAAAGTGGGGCAAATTCCCGTAAAAAATTATTGGGTCGATATTGCTGGAAAATCAAATTTCTAGTTTTCCACAACAGAAAATTTTCTGCCCTTGGATTGTAAATAAGCTTTTTCAGACTCAAATTCTGAGGTTAGCTTGCCTTAATCAGTCTGGTTGATAGTACTCGATATGCAAAAAATAAACTGAATAAAGTCAACACTGATGCGAGGTAGAAAGATGCGCCAGGTAAATAAATCGGAGCCTGATCCGAAGAAAAATAAGCGAAAATACTATTCATCATCACCGGGCCTACTATTGCCGTCAAACTCACCAGACTAGTCAAGGCACCTTGTAGCTCTCCTTGCTCATTGGAAGGGACTTGACCGGAAATTATCCCTTGCAATGCAGGTCCTGAAATCCCCCCTAAGCAATACGGAATCAAGAAAACAAACATCATCCAGCCTAAGGATGCCATTCCAAAACAAAGCAATCCAACAGCATGTAATCCGATCCCAATGTAAACTGATTTGGCCTGACCGAGCTTAGGAATAGCAACTCGGATTAAACCTCCCTGAACAAAAGCGACCAATAGGCCAACCGCCCCGAGGGAATAGCCCACCATCGCCTCATCCCAGCCAAATTTAAACATGGTGTAATAGGCCCAATTACTTTGGACTGCATGACCAGCTAGGTAAATCAATACCAAAGAAATCACTAAACCAGATACTACCGGGTATTTTTTTAACTGCTTCAATGAACCTATTGGATTGGCTCTCTTCCAATTAAATGCTCGCCTTTTCTCTACTGGTAAAGACTCAGGTAATACAAAAATCCCATACAACACATTGAGCAGGGACAATCCAGCAGCCACTAAAAATGGGGCTCTGGGACCAAATTCAGCCCCTGCCAATCCCCCTATCACTGGCCCAATAATAAACCCTAAGCCAAATGCAGCTCCTATTAAACCAAAGTTTTGGGCGCGCTTTTCTGGGGTACTCACATCTGCGATATAGGCTGTTGCCGTAGTGAAACTTGCCCCAAACATACCAGCGATCAAGCGTCCCACAAACAACCAAAAAAGAGTTGGCGCTAGTGCATGAAACACATAATCAACTCCCAAACCAAATAACGAAAAAAGCAAAATTGGCCTTCTCCCAAATCGATCTGAAAGTCCTCCCATGATAGGTGAAAACAAGAATTGCATAGCTGCAAATGAAAAAATCAGCCATCCTCCATAGCGAGAAGCTTCACTTAATCCTTCTCCGGTCAACTCTTCTATCAACTTGGGCACCACTGGGATAATCACCCCTAATCCAATGACATCAACCAGAACTGTAATGAAAATAAAAAGAAGTGCTCGATTCGATTGGTTGGCCATGAGTAGTAAATAAGGGTGCTATATTAATTGACCTGAAGCAATTTTCCATCAAACCTATGCAACAAAAAAGGATTACTCAATGAGCAATCCTTTTTTAAAATCAACACACAATAAATGCTTTCGCATCCAATTTTAATTTCTATTTCTATTTACAGTAGTTGTGCTAGTCGTAGTTGAGTTGTCTTTTTTCTTAAACTGCTCTTCCAGCTTGCGTTGGAACTCCTCAAACTTCACCGCATTCTCTTCTTGCCAGATTTCCATTTTTCGCTGAAACTCTTCCATCTTAGGCTGGAATTTTTGCTGCCACTCTTCCATTTGTTTTTCAAACTCCTTCATCTTAGGCTCATTGGCCTTTTCCCAAGCTTTCATTTTTTCTTCAAACTCCTTCATTTTGGGTTCGTTCGCTTTCTCCCATTCTTTCATCTTCATCTCGAACTCTTTCATTTTCGGCTCATTGGCTTTTTGCCATTCTTCCATTTGCTTCTCCCACTCCTTCATTTGAGGCTCCCAATTTTTCATAGCTTCTTCGCTCCGCTTCGCCCATTCATTGGCCGACTTTTCCATTTCCTTAGCCCACTTTTCTTTGTCAGCTTTGCTCATCGAAGTAGTATCCCGAGTCACAAAAAATCCATTCGGACCAGATCGGTAAACTGTAGCTCCATCCTCATTGGTGAAAAATTGAAAATTCCCCATTTCTGGCATTGGAGGCATTACTGCCATTGGTGGCATCACAGGCATAGGGGGCATTTCCCCCATTTCGAAAAATGGCATTGGCGCTTCAGGAAAATCCGGTGCCTCAGGCGCTTCAGGAAAATCAAATTCCATCTTTGGCATGGTTTCCCAATCAACGCCTTCCATTCCTTTAAATACAAACTGATTTTTGCCATTGAGGATGATTGTATCTCCTTCAGTGATCAATGTATCACCTGTGATTCGATAGGTATATGAATTTTTACCGTTTGATTTCACGATGATTCTTTCTCCTGAATCTGTCGTCCATACCATCGGCGCCTCGGTAGTATTTACTTCTTTTTGAGGAGTGGATTCTTTTTTCACTGTGTCCAGTTCTGAAGGGAAGCGATAAGCTGGCTCCAAACCGAATAGCTCCGGATTTTCGAGGCTCACATTTGGCTCAATGGACTCAAATGCTGTGGGGCTGTCTTGCTGTGCACTGGCCATCAAGCCTGCACTGAATAATAGGGTTAGTAACATGGGTATGGAAATAATAGGGTTTTGTGGATAGGTTTGAGC
>JAHEBE010000221.1 GCA_024642365.1 Algoriphagus sp. | reverse complement strand
ATCGTCTCTTGGACGGCTGAAGCCGTAGGATTGATGATCATCCCTCCTCCAAAATATTTTCGAAGTGCTGCAATAGCTGAATAATTTAGGCCGGAAAACAATGCCTTTCCATCTACTTCTACATTCATTTCTAACGGACTAAAACTGAATATGGAATGAAGTAAACCATTCAAATAAGCCATCCGACCTCTTTTTCCGGTATCATTTAACTTTTGAATTTCTTGAATAACTTTTCCGTCAATTCCAGCTCCTGCTACATTGATGAAATATTTTTTCTCGGATTGCTCCTGAAGCTGGATAGATCCCAGATGCTGTGGATCCGTGACATTGGCTCTCAAGCGAGAAACGATATTTTCTAGACTCAATTTCTCATCTTGGCTACGTGCCCAATCATTTCCTGTACCAACAGAAAGAAGGTTTATCGTGCTCAAGTCATCCCTTGTTTCGCCTTGGTTTATACAGATCCCGTTTACAATTTCATTGATGGTACCATCTCCGCCAATGCCTATAAAATTCCTGATTCCAGTTTTATGTGCCTCTGATACTAACCTAATGCTGTGACCTGAATATTCAGAAACTGCAAATCCAAAATCGATTTTTGAGGCTACTAATTTGACTTTAACTGCTTCCCAGACTTTAAGCCCTGCACCTTTTCCTGAAACAGGATTGATTACAAAAAACCATTTCATATTCATGCTTCAGGATTCTTTTTTAAATTCTCAATCAGAGTTTTATGATATCAACGAATGGGAAAGTGAAGTTTACTTCTTTGGGGTATATACTGAGTTAATAGGAAGGTTTTAAATTGTATCTTTTACAATATCTTCCTTTAGGAAAATCCTTATGCCCTATGATTAAAACTGTTACTTATTCACTTCTTTTAGGAATAATTATTTCCTGCACTAATCCGAAAGAGGAAGTTACTTCATTTTATTTTAATTCCGTTTCAGGACCCCATCCCATAGATTCCATGGGTTTAACGCTGATCCACGAGCATATGCTGGTGGATTTTATCGGGGCAGATTCGGTCTCCTTTGATCGCTACCATCGGGATTCGGTGGTCAAGAAAGTGCTTCCTTATTTATTGGAAGTAAGGCATTTTGGTGTGCAAACGATCTTGGATTGTACGCCCTCATTTCTGGGAAAAGATCCAGAACTCCTAAAAATCCTGAGTGAAAAATCAGGCATCCAAATCCTCACCAATACCGGTTATTATGGAGCTGTGGATGGAAAATATTTGCCAGACCATGCTTTCACCGAATCTGCTGAAGAACTCGCCGCACGGTGGGTTGCAGAATTCGAGCAAGGAATTGGAGACAGAGGAATCAAGCCGGGCTTTATCAAGATTTCGGTCAATGCAGAAACTCCTTTGCGGGAGGTCGATGCCAAATTAGTGCGTGCAGCAGGAATCACCCATCAAAAGACTGGGCTTCGTATCGCTTCTCACACCGGGCCTTGGTCTGCTGCAGCTCAGGAAGTGGCCATTTTGCAAAGCATGGGAATCGATCCCTCGGCTTTTGTATGGGTGCATGCGCAGAATGAAACAGATTTCGAGAACTTCCAGAAGGCTGCTGATCTAGGCGTTTGGATTTCCTGGGATGGAATAGGCTGGGAGCAAGAATCCTATATTGATCGATTGCTTTTCGCCAAGGAAAATGGTTTTCTGGATCAGGTATTGATTTCTCATGACGCAGGCTGGTTCAAGCCTGAAGAGAAGAATGGTGGAGAATTCCAGCCATTCACCGCTATTTTCACAGACCTTATTCCCGACCTGGACGCTAAAGGTTTCACCAAAGCCGATTGGAAAATGCTGCTGATCGATAATCCAAAGCGAGCATTTGGATTGCAGCAAATAGAGAAATAAATTTTCTGACACTGATATGAAGGAGTTGGGGGTAATTAACACAACAACATAAATTAACTATGAGTAGAATTATTTTTGACAGCGGAATATCCCTAGACGGATTTTTCGCAGGGGACAATAGAAGCCCAAAAAACCCTATGGGAGGTGTTTCAGGGCAAATTCATTCGTGGATGTTTAATCAAAAAGCATTTTGGGAACACCTGGGAATGGAAGGAGGCAAAGAAGATGGAACTGAAGGGAAATTTATCAGAGAGACTATTGATCGAACAGGCGCATATATCATGGGGAAACGGATGTTTGAGGAGGGTGAAGTAAGTTGGCCAAATGATCTTTACAAAGCAGACGTGTTTGTTTTAACACATGAAAAGCGAGAACCTTGGGTACAAGAAGGCTCGACAACATTTTACTTTATTAACGACGGAATAGAAAGTGCTCTTAAAAAAGCGATACAATCCGCAAAAGGAAAGGATGTGAGAATCCAAGGAGGAGCAAATACCATTCAGCAGTTTCTCAATGGGGGATTTGTTGATGAATTTTTTATTCACATCTCACCTGTTTTTTTGGGTAGTGGAATCCGATTATTTGAGGGAATCGAAAACGATAACTATGATCTAGAAATAGTAGAAGTTATCCCATCCGACTTGACCACTCATGTGAGATATAAACTGAGGAAAAAGTAAAAAACTATCGCCAACAACAAAGCCTTCAATGCTTGCTTAGCAAAAACAATGAAAGCTTTGTTCCGTAGGAATTTTTACCAGATGGGGAGGCTCTTGGGATTTGAGGTTTTAACTTGCTTAGGATGTTATTCCTTTTTCATAATAGGGACCGCATCAAAAGGGTCTACCATAGCAACAAATAATACGCAAGGGCCATTATCCAGACATTTTGCTTTATGTGGCTTTCCTGCTGGGCCATAAGCATAGGTACCAGCTTTTAATACCACCGCTTTTTCTCCTTCGTATTTAACTTCCAAATCTCCTGAAATTAAAACCATTCGTTCAGGCGAATTATGTGTATGATCTACAACCGCTGTATTTGCTTCTATTTTAAAGAAAAAATCCAGATTAGGTTTAGATAAATCCCCATGAAGTACGGTGAAAGAACAGCCTGGGAAGAAATCCGGGGCTTGCATCCAATTTAAACCTTTGTTATCAATGGTTGTAGCAAATGAATTTTCAGCGTCAGAAGGTTTAATGCTTTGTGCATTCAAGCCAAATGATAGGAAAATCAAAACAAGTGAAACAATGCTTTTTTTGTGCGAGATAATTTTAAAAATTTCCATAATATTGATTGTTAGTTACTTAAGTTAAAGTTTTATTCCATATAAAAAAATTTTATTAGGTTAATTCAAGTGGCAATGCACTAGTTTAGCTCCGCTCCCAGCATTGAATTACTTCCTTTTAATTAGGTTGAGCTAGTTCCCGACTTGTCCGGCAAAAGCTTTACCAAGGAGAATTCGAGAAGGTTTCTCTTCGACTATCCGAAACATGACTTTGGGCTGAAGAATACCGCGAACTTTATCGATTTGGTACTTTCGTTAACTTTTTTCAACTTGAAAGTATATCCCATAGGAAATTCAAAAAGAGGAGATTAGCATTTCTAAATTGATTCTAAAACTCTTTCGCCGAACAGGGAATACGGTTTCCTTTTTACACTTTAATTCCTTTTTGCATGAGCTATCCAAGTATTTTCAATGATGTAGTCGGACCGGTGATGAGAGGTCCTTCAAGTTCTCATTGTGCGGCTTCTCTCAGAATCGCCCGAATTTGTCATGATCTGATGGGAGGGAGGATTTCTTCAATTGAAATCGATTTTGATCCGGAGGGCTCTTTGGCCACTACTCACAAAGATCAGGGTTCAGATATGGGCTTGTTCGGTGGTTTTCTGGGTTGGGAGGCACATGATGAGCGGCTGGTTGATTCAGAAATGCATTTGCGTGGAGCGGGAATTTCCTACACCATTCGCATCATTGAATTGGAAAACAAACACCCCAATGCCTACCAAATTACCCTAACTAATCCTTGGGAGTCGCATCGTGTGGTTGCTATATCCACCGGTGGAGGAATGATTGAAGTGGTCGAAATTGATGAAGCCATGGTGTCTTTGGCAGGGGACCGATACATGACTTTGGTCTATACAGAGCTGCCTGACCAAGTGGTAAACTACTTAAACCAAGCTGGAGATTGGGATAGTTTGGAAGTCCTTTCAGGAACTTCTAAAATGGTTCTTTTGACTGCTCAGGCTCCAATTGATTCGATTCTTAGGGAAGAATTATTGCAAATCGAAGGTGTGAAAATGATCAAGGAAATCCGCCCGGTTCTTCCAGTTCTTTCTTCTAAAAATACCAGGGTTCCCTTTATCACAGTGGAGGAAATGTTCGCTTACAATGAGGATAAGAATCTTTCACTTTGGGAATTAGCGGTAAGATATGAAAGCATGAGAGGGGATATTTCGGAGAAAGAGGTGCTTTCTAAAATGAATAATATCCGGATTATCCTAAAAAATGCCGTGGAGACTGGACTCAAAGGGACAAAATTCGAGGATCGGATTTTGGGTCCTCAATCCGTAAAGTTTAAATCCATGATGGAGGATCGAAAACTGATCAGTGGAGATGTTTTGAACCGGATCATTATGTATGTATCGGCTATCATGGAGGTGAAGAGTTCTATGGGGGTAATCGTGGCTGCCCCGACAGCTGGTTCATGTGGCGCAATGCCTGGAGCGGTTTTGGGAGTAGTGGATTCCTTGGGATTGTCCGATGAAGAGGCAGTCAAAGCCTTGATGATCGCCGGATTGATCGGGGTGTTTATTGCCGCGCATTCTACTTTTGCCGCGGAAGTGGGAGGATGTCAGGCGGAATGCGGTTCTGGGGCAACAATGGCTGCTGCAGCAATAATCCATTTGGCGGGTGGTAATTTAAATCAAAGTATCTCTGCTGCATCCATGGCTTTGCAGAGTTCCTTGGGAATGATCTGTGATCCCATTGGCAATCGGGTGGAGGCTCCTTGTCTGAACCGAAATGTGATGGCTGCTTCCAATGCGCTCTCCTGCGCTAATATGGCATTAGCAGATTACGATCATCTGATTCCACTGGACGAAGTGATCGAGACCATGTATGAAGTGGGGAAAAGCATCCCGAATACCCTTCGCTGCACCAATCTAGGGGGACTATCCATCACCAAAACCGCCAAAGAAATCGAGGCTAAACTAGCCCAAAAGCATTTTTACAAGAGTTGTTGAGAGGAAAGTGATTTTATCTATTGTTGTAGAACGTATTTGATTTGCTTTAGAACCAAGTCTGCCAATACTTTAAAAAGTATTGCGCCTCATATATGTTCGTTCTATCGCG
>JAHEBE010000220.1 GCA_024642365.1 Algoriphagus sp. | reverse complement strand
ATTGCCAGATTTTTTAAATAAACGGAAAAGAGGATTTAAATTCAGGCATGAGAAAAATCACCAAATTTCAACTTCTGATACTGATAGGTTTTATTAGTCTCGCGTTTTCCTGTAATACCAAAGATCAAACGGAAGAGCTCGCAGAAGTAAAGTCTGAGGCCCCAAAAGTAAGTATCTCTCAAATAGAGGAGGGAATAAAAGCATTTATCGCTGATCAAACAGAAAAAAATGGAGGGGTCTTCCCTGTAAAGGATGAAAACCATGACATGAAGATGAAGCTGGTTCGAGTTCATACGGAATATTTGTCCAACCTTGGACCACAAAGTCACTTTGCATGCGTGGATTTAGTGGATGAAAGTGGCGACGTGTACGATGTGGATTTTTTCATGTCAGGGGATCCAGGTGCGATGGATGTGACGGCTACCACCGTCCATAAACTGAATGGCAAACCATTTTATTCTTGGAAGCAAAACAAAGAAGATAAGACTTGGCAGCGAGTACCTATGGAACAATCGAATAATAACTTATTGGGAGTCGTGGAAGGGAGCGACGAATTTGAATTTTATTACACCGCACAATTACCCCAACTGGAAGGCCCAGCTAAAATGTGGATTCCGATTGCCGAATCGGATCAGTTTCAAGAAATCAAGCTCTTAGAATCTTCGGTGCCAAAAGGGGCGAAGCAAATCAAGGATACGAAAAACGGAAACACCTTACTGTTTTTTGAATTGGGACCTGGAAATTCAGGAGAGGAAATTTCACTTACCTATCAAGTAAAACGGAAAGAAAAAGGCCCTTACGAAGAAGTTTTGAAAGATAAAAACAGCTATTTGGCTTCGACCGTTTTGATGCCTACTGGCGGGAGGTTTGAAGAGATTGCAAAAGAAGAGCTTGGTGCCAAAATCAATGAATCGCACCTTATCCAGGCACGTGTGCTTTACGATTATATCATCGACAACATGCGCTATATGAAATTTGGCAATTATGGTCGAGGAGATTCTAACTATGCTTGCGATTCGAAGACTGGAAACTGCACTGAGTTCCATTCTTTTTTCATTTCCTTAGCTCGATCCGTAGGGATTCCGGCTCGTTTTGCGATAGGGGCATCTATTCCATCAGATCGAAATGAAGGCGGGATTGATGGCTATCATTGCTGGGCAGAATTCTATGCCGATGGTAAATGGTGGCCGGTGGATATTAGTGAAGGAAATAAATACACTGCCTTAGCAACTTATTATTTTGGAAGACATCCTGCTAATCGGATTGAGTTGAGTAGAGGTCGGGACCTCCAATTAAATCCAGGTCCAGAGGCAGGGCCAATCAATTTCCTTGCCTACCCATACTTAGAAATCGGAGGAAAAGAAGTAAAAGTGAGTTCGAGATTTTCCTTTCAGCGGAAAATAAATTCATAAAAAAAGGCTGTGTAAACAGCCTTTTTCCTTTTCCACATGTGAAATTATTGGGCAGCAGTGCTATCTGCAGGGTGTTCAGTGCTATCCGCAGCTGCAGGATGCTCGCCTTCAGGATGCTCACCTTCAGGATGCTCTCCACCTTCAGCTTGCTCTGTAGTGGCTTCATCTCCCGCTTCTTTTTTACCTCCACAAGATGTAAAGCTGATGGCTGAAACAAATAGGATTGCAAAAGCAAGGGTAAAGATTGACTTAAGTTTTTTCATGGTCTTTAAGATTAAGGTTTTTTAAATTTAGTAGTTGTGTAATAAATAATGAAACATCCAGATTTTTCAGATATAATTCTTCCAAAATCAACGAGTTAGTCTCCAATCCATTCTGCAACAAATAGGTTGGTGTCGCGAGTTCCACCGTTGTTTCGGTTGGAAGCAAATACCAAATATTTTCCATTATTCGAAAATACTGGGAAAGCATCAAAGGTGCCGTCATTGGTGATTTTGGTAAGGCCGGTGCCATCCAAATTGATCATAAATAAATTGAAGGGAAACCCTCTTTCCGTCTGATGATTGGAAGCGAAAATTATCTTTTCTCCAGATGGATGAAAGAAAGGAGCCCAGTTTGCTTTTCCGAGATCTGTTAACTTTTTGACATCCGTTCCGTCTGCATTGGCAACGTATAATTCCATGCTGGTTGGCATGACAAGGCCTTCAGCCAATAGATCCTTGTAAACTTTTACATCTTCTGGACTTGTTGGTCGTGAAGCTCTCCAGATCAATTTCGTCCCATCAGGAGAAAAGAAAGCGCCTCCATCATAGCCCAAATCTGAAGTGATTTGCTTGACATCTGTACCATCAATATTCATCGTGTAAAGCTCCAAATCGCCGGTTCGAAGGGAAGTAAATACAATCTTGTCTCCTTTTGGAGAGACAGTCGCCTCAGCATCATAGCCAGGTTCGTTTGTCAATTGATTTAAGATATTGCCCTGCAAATCGGCAGTGAAAATATCAAAAGAGTCGTAAATCGGCCAAACGTATTTGCCATCGTCTCTCCGCTCTGGTACTGGAGGGCAATTTTCTCCACCGAGATGAGTCGAAGCATAGACGATTGTTTGATTGTCAGGAAGAAAATAAGAACAAGTGGTTCTTCCCAAACCCGTGCTAAGTCGTTGAGGCTGGTTGTTTTTCAGGTCATCTGACTGCCAATTGGTGTAAAAAATCTGATCGCACTCATTTCCCCATCCCGCATAATCAGACTGGAAAACCAACATACTATCATCAAAAGACCAATAGGCTTCTGCATTATTTCCTCCAAAAGTAATCTGCTTAATATTTTTCAGAAACTTCATTTCTTCTGGCTGAAGTAGCAATGAATCCGAGGCGGAGTGCGCTTCATTTTCAATTAATTCGGTATTTGTTTCTTTTGGACTACAGGCGAATGCTGCAAAAAGGGCTAAAACTATCAGTGTTCTCATTCTTAATAATTGGAAGGGTTTAACTTGCAGTGCGAAGATACCAATTATTATCTTTGAGCTAAAACCAAAAGCTATGAACCAAAAATCATCCTATTTTCTACTCCTTATTTCAGGTGCGCTGTTGACTTGGAGTTGTGATCAGGCACCGACAGAACAAGAGTTACTTGAAGGATTGAAAACTGATGTGTCATTTTTAGCGGCAGATGCGCTGGGAGGAAGAGCAATCGGTACTGAAGGCGAGCAAAAAGCTGCGGATTATCTAGCCGAACAATTTGAGAAAATTGGCTTGGAGCCAAAGGGCACGGAAGGTTTTTTTCAGCCTTTTACTGTTTCCAAACCAACTAATCCTCATGAAGAGGCAGTTATTGGAACCGACGGAGAAGGAGTGACAGGAAGAAATGTGGTCGGATTTATCAACAATAATGCAGAAAAAACCATCGTGATCGGCGCTCATTTTGATCATTTGGGTATGGGTGGCCAAGGCTCACTTCATCGGGGTGATTCAGCGATTCATAATGGAGCAGACGACAATGCCTCGGGAACAGCGGCATTAGTGGCATTGGCAAAAACTTTAAGCCACGAACCACATTCGTCCAACTTCCTATTTATTGCCTTTTCTGGCGAAGAGAATGGATTATGGGGGTCGAATTATTTTGTTAAAAACCCAACGATTGAGCTTTCTTCGGTGAATTTCATGATCAACATGGACATGGTGGGTCGCTTAAATGCCGAAAAGACTTTGGCGATTAATGGAGTTGGGACAAGTCCAACTTTTGCCTCAGCATTTGATTTGGTCAATAGCGATAGCCTGAAATTGGTCACTTCTGAATCTGGAGTAGGACCATCAGATCATACCTCTTTTTACTTACAAGATTTGCCGGTATTGCATTTTTTCACGGGTCAGCATGAAGATTATCACCGACCTTCAGATGATTCTGAATTGATTAATTATGAGGGTTTATTGCTAGTGGTCAACTACATCGATCGACTGGTTGATCAGCTGGATCAAGAGCCAAAGCTTGCTTTTACTAAGACCAAAGATTCCTCAGGAGATTCGCCTCGATTCACTGTTTCGCTGGGAGTCGTTCCTGATTATTTATATGATGGCAAAGGAATGCGGATCGATGGAGTGTCAGAAGACAAACCTGCTCAGGCCGCTGGATTGCTGAAAGGCGATGTGATTCTTCAGATGGGCGACTCTACGATTTTGGATATGATGAGCTACATGCGTGCCCTCAGCGCCTTCCAAAAAGGAGATTCGACGCTTGTTTCTTTTGAGCGGGCAGGTTCTAAATTAGAAGCCAAGGTTAAGTTTTAACCAAAAAATAAAACTCTAAAAGTTCATACCGCTGAGGAATTCTCAGCGGTTTCTTTTTTCAATGGCTTTCTTGAATTCATGCATTATCAAAAACATGGAGCTCCCAATCGGATGTAGGTCTTTTGCTAAACCTTCACCCTTCGCTAATCGGATCAGTTGTTTGGCATAATAGCCAGCTTCAGCAGAATCTTCAAATGCTTTAAATCCGGTTCGTATTGGTGGGTTATCTAGATAGGTGACTTTGCCAGTTAGAAAATCTCTGATCAAATCGAAGTGGGTAATAAATGGCCTTCCCATTCCGATGAAGTCACATTCTTTTGTTTCAAGTACTTCGTTGCAAAAATCATAGGATCTAAATCCGCCCGTGATCACCAGTGGAACAGCGCTTACAGCTCTTACTTTTTTGGCAAAATCCAGAAAATAGGCTTCTCTTTTTTTTGTACTCTCTTTTTGATCAGTTGGATTTTCACCAAGTAAAAACGTTACTTTTTCATATGTACCCCCTGATATTTCCAAGAGGTCAATTCCAGCTTTTCCAAGCTTTTCGACGACTTCCAGAGACTCTTCCTCCGTAAATCCACCGCGCTGAAAGTCGGATGAGTTGATTTTCACTCCTATTGGAAATTGATCTCCAACAATCCCTCGACAGTTTTTAATCACTTCGAATAAAACTCTACTTCTGTTTTCGAGGCTTCCGCCCCATTGGTCTTTTCGTTGATTAGTCCTTGGGGACAAAAATTGGCTCAGCAAATAGCCATGAGCAGCATGGATTTGGATTCCAGTAAATCCTGCGGCTTTTGCGATTTTCGCAGCTTTTCCAAACCCAGCAATTACTTCTTGAATGTCTCCCTCGGTCATGGCTTTGGGTTGACCAAAAAGTCCGATTTTCTTCAATTGAACAGCCGAGGGAGCTTTAGGATGGTTATTCACAAACCGGTTTGTCTGTCGGCCAGAATGCGAAATTTGGACCCAAAAATGGTTGCCTTTTGATTTTCCAGCCTCAGCCCAATTTTTCAATTTGGGGATCATTTCTTCATTCCCAAAAAAAACGTTCCCAGCTGATTC
>JAHEBE010000019.1 GCA_024642365.1 Algoriphagus sp. | reverse complement strand
TACTTTTAGAAAAAGGTGAAAGCTTGAATCCAGCCGAACCAAATCTTCACAATTTGTATTCGATGATTTATTTCGAAGAAGGTGACTACCAAAAAGCTCTGGATGCGGTAGAGAAGGCAATAACCCTGGATAATAGACAAGCCTATTTTTACAACAATAAAGGCCTTTACTTACTGTATTTGGGTCAACTTGAAGAAGGTTTGGATTTAATCAATCAAAGCATCAAAATGGATTCAAAAAATCCATTTTCACTACGGAATAAAGGAATCTACTTTGTCTTAAAAGGTGACAAAATTTCAGCTTTAAGCTATTTAAATGAGTTGATGGAAAACTATCCGGAAATGGATTTAGTCAAAGTGTATTTTGATAAGGCTCAAGCCTTATGATTCTTTAGCGCGATTACCTCTCTTATCTTCTTTAATAATTCTGCGGCATCAATCGGTTTTGCAACAAATCCATCAAATCCGCAGGCATCTATCCGCTCCATAATTTCCAGTTTTGCAGCGGCAGTAAGTGCGATCACAGGAACATCAGCAATCTTTTTTATACCAACTGTGGCATCAAAACCATCCATCACAGGCATTTGAATATCCATTAAAACACAATCGTACACTCCAATTTTGAACTGATCTATAGCCTCTTGTCCATTAAAGACACGATCATAGGTAAATCCCCACTTCTTGATAATTTTTCCTAGAACTAATGCATTTACATCATTATCCTCAGCCATTAAAAGATGAAGAGTAGTTGGTAAATTTTCTGAGGCCTTTGGATTCAAATAGGAGTTTTGAGCAGCTTGATCTTTCTCAAATTCTAATTCAAAAAAGAATCGACTTCCTTTTCCAACCTGAGATTCAAGTGCAATCTGTCCTCCCATTAAGTTTAATAGCTTTCTAGTAATCGAAAGTCCAAGTCCAGTTCCGCCATATTTCGTGGAAAAAGTAGGTTTGACTTGATCAAAATCATTAAAGATTTTTTCCTGGTTTTCCGGAGCGATTCCTATTCCATTATCTTTTACTTCAAAATAGACTTTGGCACGTTGCGGGCCATTCTCTTTCAAAACAACCTTTACTTCTACATCACCTTCATGTGTGAACTTTAATGCATTGGTGATCAGGTTATTCATTACTTGAGAAAGCCTGGTTTTGTCTCCTTTGACTACCAAATCCAATCCTTCTGAAACATCGAGTGTAAGCTTATTCTTACTGTCAGTCGCATGGAAGGACAAACCTTTCATGATTTGATTCAAGAATTCCTGAATATTGAACGGGTTACTTTCAATGGTTAGTTTTCCAGCTTCAATTTTTTGGAAATCCAAAAGATCATTGATCATGATGATCAAGTTATCCACTGCAAAATTAATTGTGTTCAGTGCTGATTTCTGACTTCCTGAATGATCATCCTGAAGTAGAGAATAAGTAGATCCTGAAATCGCATTCAATGGCGTTCGTAACTCATGGCTGATCATAGATAAGAAATCAGACTTAATCTGATTTGCTTTTTCCGCAGCCAGTCTTGCTTCATTTAGCTTATCCTCAAATTCCTTTTGGCTACTGATATCGGTCAAATAACCGTACCAAACCATATTTCCATTTTCAAGTGATTGTGGCCTTGCCGCTCCAAGAATCCAACGATAGTCAGATGACTCAGGCTTGGATTTTACTCGGAATTGACATTGCCATGGCTCTTGTTTTCGTGCCGAGGCCACTGAGCTCATTATGACATTCGGCAAGTCCATCGGATGAACTCTAGAAATAGCAAGGGAAATATCTGTAAAGGATTCCAACTCCTTTGGATTCAATCCAAGGACTGCTGCAATCCCTTTGGATAGGAAAGCAAAACTCATTTTCCCATCTTGGTCTAGCACCATTTGGTAAAGGCCTCCAGGAACTTGCTCAGTCAAATTGGTTAGGAAATCACTACTAGCTTCAAGTGTCCGCTCCAGTGTTACTTTTTCTGAGATATTCTTAAAGGATAGAGAAATATATTTTTCAGAATCTATTTCATTCAGTTTAGAAGAAATTTCTAAGGTGAGTTGCTTCCCAGTTTGGCTAATTAATAAAGATGAAAAACGCTGGATAAAGCCGCCCTTTTCTGCCATTTCCACCCATTCTTTCCAGAGGTCAATTTCATCAAAAAGGACATCCAACTGTTGGAGGTGGGTAAGCTCCTCTTCTTTGCTATAACCCAATAATAATTTGGCTTCATCGCTACAGATCAATACTTCACCTGTAGATTTGACAATAAGGAGTGCATCTGGTGAATTAGCAAAAAGTGTTTCCAAAAGGGAAATTTTATTCTCGTAATCAACCTTATTACTCGCGTCCCAAGCCAATCCAATCAAATTATTATCTCCAGTTTTGGTTTCTTCAATAACTCCTGAAGTAGCGCGAATCTCGCCTGATTCTAAAGTGAATTGGAAAGAAAAACTTGAATTAGATGAATCTTTTTCGAACTTTTTAAATGCACTTTCAAACAAATCCAAAAGCACTTTCTCTTGGTTATTTTCTGATTTATTTTTAATCAGAACCTCAGCAACTCCAAATAATGCAGCGCCAATTGGCTCGAAATGGAGCTGGCCTTTTTTAATGTCGTATTCCCATGAAAAAACGCTAGGGAAATTAATTGCATCTTTCTTTAAATTATCGAGTTGAATCTTCTTTTTGCTTTCATTTTCAAGAGCGCTTACATCTCGAGCAATTACAAAAAAATCTTCATCAGAAAACTGAAAAGAACATTCTAGGTGTTTCCATGAATTATCTTTTGACTTAAATCGTACTTTCTGAAATAGCTCTTCCTTTCCTTCTTTTCGCTTCTTCCATTGCTTTTTTAGCGACTTCAAATCTTTCTTTTGGATAAAGTCACAAAGAGATGTATTAAGAAGTTCCTCTGGTTGGTAACCTAAGATTGGTAATACCGCTTGATTGAGATACGTAAGGAAATCGTGGCGACCAATCGCAATAAGTTCTATCGAAGAATTGAAAAATAATTGTGTTTGCTTACGGGTTGGTTGACCATGTTTTTGAAGTTCAACCCCTTTGTAAAAAAGAAAATAATTTGAAGCACTGTCTTGCGGAAGTTCCAAACGAAAGCCAAAATCTTTTTCAGCATAAGTGAGTACCAGTTCTTCTTTAAAAATATAAGCATTGATATCCAAGCCTAATCCAGCAAGGGTCCGATTTTCTAATGTCTCGCCAATTGAATTTTCAAAAGCCTCATTCGCATAAAAAATATTATAGGGATAGGTATCATCCGCTAGAAAAACCATCTCCGATGACTCGTAGATGAGCTTTTTGAACGTACTGTTGATACCTCTTTCTTGCATGTAGGATTGGCTTTTGTTCTTTATCAAAACCTAAAACCTGAAATGTTTTAAGCTCAGACGCAAATTATTATCACAAACATACATCTTTTTGTATTTCACAACAAGTTTTTTACTTTTTGAATATAAAAAAATGACTTAAAGACTAAAATAATATCCAACTTTAGCCCATAGCCTCGTTCTGAAAGGTTTTTGGACATATCCATCAGTTCGATAATCTATACTCCATTCTAATTTTTGACCATTTAAGAAGAGTTTTCCCCAAGAAAAGGCCAGTCGGTTTTCGATTTCTCTTTCATTTCCCTTGTTACTAAAAATTGACTCCCCGGAAAGAAGTAAATAATGTTCGCCCGGATCTAAAGTTGCACCATTGAGAGGGATTTCAAGAGAAAGTCGGTAACGTAGTCTAATTTCTATAGGGTCATTTTTTGTAAATGTTTGATCTGTCCTCAGTCGATGGGTAAGTCTTAAACTTCGTAATCTTTTTAGGGCTAAAAATTGCTGAATAATCCGATTTCCATCTTCATCCTCTTGGAAGCGATGAAAAAGTCCTAGGGAAATACTTTTAGTAGGACTGATGCGATAATCATAGAAAGCCATTATATCAGTTCGATAATGCTTGAATTGGAATTTATCTTCAACCTCATCGCTGTTATTAAATAAAATATGTTGGTTTTCAATTTTAAAATTTATCCGATTTTCGTTAGCTAGTTTTTTTGTGAAGGAGAGTTCTGGGAAAAACCCAGTAAAAAAAACTTGATTTTGAGCATTGCATAAAAAGCTTAGACAACACAATCCTAAGATGAGTAATACACGCATACTAGAAGGATATGTTATTATTATCCCTTATTGAAATCCTCCTTTTATTCAGAAAATTCCCCTTCTCGTCAAACGTCCCTTCCCATAATCTCAGATCGCCGAGCTCATCAAAAGCCTGAAATTCGATTTCATACTGTTTTAGAATTCCAGGGCTATCCCCGTTTCGAAAAAACAGACTCAAAGCATTCTCCGATCCACTAAATTGAATTTGAATTTTTTCAATGGTAAGACCTTTTAAATCTTCATCTAAATACTTACCAAGGTTGACTTTGGTATTGTTTTCCAAATCAGTCCATTTCAATTCTTTTTCGACATCCAGAACCAAACCTAAAGAATCAAATTCTGCACTATAAAAACTCTTATTTAATTTAAATTTTGCCTCAAACGAAAAGCCATTTTCAGAATTTTCTTTAAACCATTTCACCTTTGGTTTTGACTGAAATGTTTTAGAGAGCCATTCTTTTGCTTTTAGGGGAACAAGCTCTTTTTTTATTCTTTCCTCGTATTCGACTTTATCTTGACCAAAGACGAGGGTATTGACTAAAAGAAAAAATAAGATAAGGGCAGATTTTAAAGAGTTCATATTCTAAAGCTAGCAGAAAAAAAAACCGCAATTCTTTCGAATTGCGGTTTTTACCTTCTTTTCAAAAATTTTCTTAAAGACCTGCTTTAATCAAGTTAAGAGCCGAGCCGGCTTTAAACCATTCGATCTGCCCTTCATTATAAGTATGATTTACAGTAATGGTATCAGATGATCCATCCTTATGATTCAACACAACTTGAAGTGGCTTTCCAGGCGTGAATGTAGTTAGACCCAAAATATCGATCGAATCATCCTCTTGCACCAAATCGTAATCCGCAGGATTATTAAAAGTCAAACCAAGCATCCCTTGCTTTTTCAAGTTAGTCTCATGGATTCTTGCAAATGATTTTACCAAAATTGCACGAACACCAAGGAATCTTGGCTCCATAGCTGCATGCTCTCGAGAAGATCCTTCACCATAGTTTTCATCTCCAACTACAATAGAACCTATACCATTTGCTTTATAATCACGCTGGGTTGCAGGAACTTCACCATAGCTACCAGTTAGCTGATTTTTCACCGAATTGGTTTTATCGTTATAAGCGTTTACCGCCCCGATGAGCATGTTGTTGGAAATATTATCCAAGTGACCTCTAAATCTTAACCATGGTCCGGCCATAGATATATGATCCGTGGTGCACTTACCTTTTGCTTTGATCAAAAGCTTAAGACCTTTCAAGTCAGTACCTTCCCATGCCTTGAACGAATCCAAAAGCTGTAATCGATCAGAAGTTGGACTTACTGAAACGGTTACTTTAGAACCATCTTCAGCTGGAGCTTGGAATCCTGCATCTTCGACAGCAAATCCTAAAACAGGAAGTTCAAGTCCTCTTGGCTCATCTAGTTTTACTTGTTTGCCTTCCTCATTTGTCAAGGTATCAGTCAAAGGATTGAAAGTAAGATTACCAGCAATTGCCAATGCAGTAACTATTTCAGGTGATGCGACGAAAGCATGAGTGTTAGGATTACCATCAGCTCGCTTTGCAAAATTTCTGTTGAAAGAAGTGATGATTGAGTTTTTCTCTTGCTTTTCCGCTCCATGACGCGCCCATTGGCCAATACATGGGCCGCAGGCGTTGGCAAGTACTACGCCACCCATTTTCCCGAAAGTATCCAAAAAGCCATCACGGTCAACTGTAAATCTCACTTGCTCCGAACCTGGAGTAATCGTGTACTCAGATTTAGCAATTAACTTTTTGTCAACAGCTTGTTGTGCTAAAGAAGCAGCTCTTGAGATATCTTCATAAGAAGAGTTAGTACAAGAGCCGATCAATCCAACTTCAAGTTTTGCTGGCCAGCCATTCTCTTTCACTGCTGCAGCGAACTTTGAAATTGGCCAAGCCAAATCCGGCGTGAATGGTCCATTTACATGTGGCTCAAGTTCTGATAAATTGATTTCAATAACCTGATCAAAATATTTTTCAGGGTTTGCATAGACTTCATCATCCCCAGTTAAGTGGGCTGCAATTCCGTCAGCTAATTCTGCAATATCTGCTCTTCCAGTACCTTTTAAGTAAGCTGCAGACTTAGGATCATATCCAAAAATGGAAGTAGTAGCTCCAATTTCAGCACCCATATTACAGATAGTACCTTTACCAGTGGCAGATAGTGATCTAGCGCCTTCTCCGAAATACTCAACAATTGCACCTGTTCCACCTTTTACTGTAAGGATTCCTGCAACTTTAAGTATGACATCTTTTGCAGCTGTCCAACCAGACATTTTTCCGGTTAGCTTCACCCCGATCAATTTTGGAAACTTAAGCTCCCAAGGCAATCCTGCCATGACATCGCAGGCATCAGCTCCACCAACTCCAATAGCAATCATACCTAAACCACCCGCATTTGGGGTATGTGAATCAGTACCAATCATCATTCCACCTGGGAATGCATAATTCTCAAGAACTACTTGGTGAATAATTCCAGCTCCTGGCTTCCAAAAACCGATTCCATATTTATTAGACACAGAGGCCAAAAAGTCATAAACCTCTTTATTTTTATCATTGGCTTTTGCTAAATCTGTTACTGCACCAATCTCCGCTTGGATCAAGTGGTCACAGTGAACTGTAGAAGGAACTGCTACTTGGCTTTTACCGGCTTGCATAAATTGCAAGAGTGCCATTTGTGCAGTCGCATCTTGCATAGCTACGCGATCAGGCTGGAAATCAACATATGATTTTCCTCGCGCATATGCCTGAGAAGCAGCACCTTCGGACAAGTGTGCATAAAGAATTTTCTCTGTCAAAGTAAGTGGTTTGCCAACGATCTTTCTGGCTGCTTCGATCCGCTTTGGGTATCTCGCATACACTTCTTTGATCATATTTATATCAAAAGCCATTGTATAGGTGTTTTTGGTTAGATTAAACGTTCTTTTTTCGGAAGACAAATATAGAAAGTTAGGCTTAGAATTAGTAACCATCCCTCCTTTAGTCGCTACCCTTTATCCTAATTTAAAATGATTTTAGGGTCTGATCTTTAGAAAAACAAGAAAATCGCCAAAATCAAAAAGGCAAAGCCAGCGATAAACAATCCTAAACAATACTTTATCAAATTACGGACAGGAACCCCAGTAATAGCTAGTAGCGGAAGCGCCCAAAATGGTTGTAATAAATTACTGATCTGATCACCATAAGAAAATAGCATTACCATTTTCCCAAGAGGTAAACCTGCGGCTAACGCAGTTTTTGCCAAAATTGGACCTTGAATGGCCCATTGTCCACCTCCCGAAGGAATCAATAAATTTACCAAAGCGGCTGAAGTCAGTGTGAAATAAGGTGCAAGCCCAACTTCAGAGCTAGAAAGAATAAAATCAGAAAATCTGTCTATCAAACCTGAACTAGAAAGGATCCCCAAAATCCCTGCATAAAAAGGGAATTGGATAAAAATATCCACCGAACTTTTAATCCCAGCCCCTACTGCTTCAGTAAATTGAGGTATTGTTCGATAAACAAAAAATGTAATACCAAAGAGTAAGAAAATCACAAAATTCAAATTGATGACTGCTAAGAACGAGTTGGATTCAAGAAAAGCAAGGATCACTAACCCAATTATTACAAGACCTAAAATCATCCCCAAAACCCCAGTCTTCCCAGGTTCAATTGGCTTTAAAGGGATTGGACGCAATTTGATTTCATTTTTTTCAGAGCTGAATTTGGCAAAAAAGATCAATACTGTTAGAAAAACGAAAATCAAACCTAAAGTCACTATTAAATTGAATCCACTAAACAATGTATCTGAAACAGAGATCACTCCTAGACTACTCATTAAAAAATGACCTTCTTCTGCAACTTTAAGAGGGGCAGATCCTGATAGCCCTCCATGCCAAACTGCCATTCCCACTAATCCGGCAGAAGCCAGTAATCCTGGGTTTACTCGGATTCCTCTTTCATCCAATGAAATTGTCATAAACCGGGCTAGGACTGCCCCAATAATGAGTCCAAAACCCCAATTAATCAGCGCGCTTAGCAAGGTGATAAAAGCTGTAATCAATACCGCTTCCAGCTGATTTTTAGGAATTGCTGCGAGTTGTTTTAAAATTGAATGGACAGGTCTAAAAACTGCCAGACAATACCCAAAAACAAGGATCATCATCATTTGTAAAGTAAATTCCAACAATCCGAAAAAACCACTTCTCCAAGACTGAAGACTGAAAACCACCCTGTCCAAAAAGGATTGATTTTGTTCGCTGCCAAACGAAATACTCATCACTAAACAAAAAACAGTCAAGATCAGAACTACTCCAAAAGGAGTAATGGCAGTTTTTTTATCTTCCTCCTTTAACATATCGCTTGATGTTTTTTTAGTTTCAAATATTAAGAGTATAATTATAACCAAATAAGTCATTTAAAAACACCTCTTTTCACCCGATCGCCTTTCTAAAATTCAATGGATTTAATTTTTAATCCCTTTTCTCTTTCGTTGATTTTTTCTGGTTTGGTGGTTGCCTGTCTCTCAATGATTATTGTCTTCAAACTTGAGGATGAAACAAAATGGGTGGCAATTACGATGATCCTTGGCGCTATTTGGGGCTTTTTTTACGGTCTTGAACTAGCTTCTAAAACCATTGAATCCATTCTATTTTTCATCAAATTACAATATGTAGGAATTTCATTCTTGGCGGCATCGTGGCTTTATTTCACTTTCAAATACACCGACACTAAATTATCAGAAAACAGATCCAGAGTATTTTTCACCTTTTTGATCCCCGTCATCACCTTTGTTTTGGTACTTTCGTTGGAGCAACATCCATATTTTTACAAGTCTTATGAAATCGTTTCAAATGGAATGATTACTGGAATCAAAACCCAAGTGGGGCCTTGGTATTATGTTCACTTGGTATATTCTTATTCGGCCTTTATCCTTGGTAATTTTATTATTTGGAAGCGATTTCGATTTTCAGGCCAACTTTTTAAAACTCAAACCAGGCTGATTTTCATTGCTGGATTATTTCCTATAGTCTTTAACGCCTTTTATCAAACAGGCATTTTTAGGCCATTCGAATTACTAGATTTAACCCCTTATGCATTTTTATTAACCTATTCAATTTTAGGAATAGCAATTATCAGGTATCATTTATTCAGCATCAAACCTATTGCAAAAAACATCATCTTCGAAGCAATCACTTCTGGTGTATTAGTTCTAGATTGGAAAAATAAAATCGTTGATTTCAACTCTGCTATTTTTTCCTTTTTCAACGATGAGAAAATAATTAAGATAGGAACAAATGCTGATGAAGTTTTTGACCAGAATCCCGAGATTTTGAATCTTCTGAAAGGATTAGATAAACAGACCATCGAAATACCGTTTAAAACAGGAGAGGCTAACCGAATAGCCGAAATAGAAGTAATTCCATTGATCGAAAATGACACCATTCAAAATGGGACTATCCTACTTTTTGAGGACATTACTGCTCGAGTAAAAACAAAAGAATTATTAGTCACTCAAAAAACAGAATTAGAGCAGCTTAACAATCTTAAGGACAAATATTTTAGTATTATTTCTCACGACTTGAAGGGCCCCATTTTTGGAGTTAAAGAATTGATTCACCTCACCCAAACAGGGCTGATTTCAAACGAAGAGTTTATTGAACTTCTCCCTGAGATCTCGAAAAACATGGAGAATGTCTCACAGCTGTTAGAAAATCTTTTAGCTTGGACAAGTTCACAACTTCGAGGTGAGCAAGTGATTTTGGAAACCTTTGATATTTTAAAAGTCATTTCTCACCAGCAACAATTATTAAGTCGGATTGCCAATGAGAAGAATATTACAATTCAAATCGATGTCCCAGATTCAGAATTTAAGATCACGGGAGATAAAAATATGGTGGATCTGATCTTGAGAAATCTGATCAATAATGCTATAAAATTCTCGAAACCATCAAGTAAAGTAATCCTAAGTGCTGTCAAGGAAGCTGCCTTTACTAAAATTTGCATTGAAGATTTCGGAACTGGAATCTCAGAAGAAAACCTGCAAAAAATCAATGATGGGATTTCTTTCACCACCAAAGGTGTCAACCATGAATCGGGAACAGGTTTGGGGTTAGTCTTGGTGAGGGAATACATTAAAAAGAACGATGGAAAACTGCATGTAGAGTCCGTCGAAGGTAAAGGATCGAGATTTTGTGTTTACCTCCCTAGCGGAGTCTAGGTTCTCCTCAATTCAAATGGATCAGAAATTCTAAGGTATCCACACCATCGGCATAATCCCAAGGTGCTGGCGATTGTGCAGTTCCAAACGGAATAGAATTTTTAAAATCTCCATCTTTGGATACAATGCATTGGATTTTAGAGGCATTTGATTCCAATAGTTTTTCCAACTGATCTTGGCTCTCATACAACTCATAAAACAAAACCGAAATCGGCGAAACAAATGACTCCGATGCTCTAAGGATAAGAAAACCATTATCCAGGTGCTTCTCTCCATTTACTAACAAAATCGACTTATTGTAATCGTAATTATTCACGTATTTATGATGGGCCGCTACTTTTTCGAAAACTTGGATAGCCCCTAAGAATTCCTGCAATTGTTGCTCGTCTTTCAAAAAGATTTTGGACACATTTCGACACCCTAAGCCATAGTATTGAAAAATGTCATTTCCTAGTTTTAGGTAATCCCTGATCGTCTCTGTTCCATTTAATACGGCAACTGATGTCCTATTTTGGCGAATGATATGTGGGTATTTTCCAAAGTAATAGTTGAAATATCGAGCTGAATTATCACTTCCAGTTGCGATATAAGCATCTTTGTTTTTAAGCATTTCTTCTTGCTCAACTCGGGAAGCAAAACGATCATCAATTTGAATCAATTGATTTATGATCCATTTCATTAATATCGTGTCAGATGAACTCAACTTGACCGATGCAATATGACCAGCAAGTAAAACGCACATCAAATCATGAAATCCAACTGCAGGAATATTTCCCGCCATCAACACTCCTACTCGAAGATTTGAAAACTTCTCATTCAAAGAATAATTTCGAAGCCAACTTGACAAACTTTCAGGACTCAGCATAAAACTTATACCTTCTAATGCATGAGCTACCGCTTCTTCGCTGAACCAATTATTTCCGTTTTTAGCCCTCCATTGCAACTCTTCCAGTTCTTCAGAACTCAATTCTTTTATTCTTTTTCCTAGTGCTACAAAAGCGGAAATCCGATCTGCTACGTTCATATTGAAATAATTTCTGATGCAAAATTACTTTTTTTGATCAGTGTTACCTTAGAATTGAATTAAATTAGTTAGTACAACAACATTTTTATTGCCTCTCAGTTTTAAGGTTATTACTTTTGACAATCAAAAAAATTAAGGTATGGCTATAATGATCACCGATGAATGCATCAACTGTGGTGCATGCGAACCTGAATGTCCAAATACTGCAATCTACGAAGGTGGTGTAGAATGGACCTGGGGCGGCGGAACAAATTTAAAAGAAGTAACCCTTCCAGATGGGTCTGTAATTGATGGAAAAGAAAAGCAGGAGCCTATTTCAGATGAATTTTATTACATCGTGACCGACAAATGTACCGAGTGTAATGGATTTCACGAGGAGCCTCAATGCGCAGCTGTTTGTCCAGTGGATTGCTGTGTTGATGACCCCGATCACCGAGAAACCGAAGAAGAATTACTTGCCAAAAAGGCATATATGCATGGAGAATCTTAATGGTAGCTAAGGCTACCATTTTTTTTCATTCATTACTGAAAACTAGCCACTTAGACCTATTCAACTGCATTCTATCCAAAAAAGAAGCGGTTTGAATAGAATTCTATAATTGAATTGTTTTATCTTAGTCGGTAATAATTCAACCCCGTACCCCAAAATTAAAGCACTGTGGAAGATAATAGAGGCTATGACAGAGAAGAAATCTTCTCAAAAAAAGTAAAAGCAGGAAAAAGAACTTATTTTTTTGATGTCAAATCTACTCGAGCAAATGATTACTATTTGACAATTACAGAAAGTAAGCGTAAGATGAACGGAGAAAGTTTCACTTATGAAAAACACAAAATTTTCCTTTACAAAGAAGACTTTTTCAAATTTGCGCAAGCACTTAATGAAGCAGTAGACTATGTAAAGCATGATCTACTTCCAGATGTGGACTTCGAGCAATTTGAAAAGGAAGATGAAAATGAAGAGATTAATTCTGATTTGAAGTGGGAATAAAAAGAAAGTTCAATTCAATATTATTCCATTCAAGAGATTAGTAAATTCAAAGGAGGCTTTAATGCCTCCTTTTACATGAAATGCCAATGCAACGATTTTTAGGGTATGCCATTTTGTTTATCATCCTATTCCTCCTTTTTGGTTGGTACTTTTCTAATATTACCATATACCTAGTCGCTTCATTGATTTTAGCGGCCTTGCTTCGTCCACTGACGAATCGCCTTCATGATTTTCATGTCCTAGGTCAACATATTCCCAGGTGGGCAGCGATTCTCCTATCTTATGGATCAATAGTTTTATTATTATTCTCTCTTGGATTTCTTTTTTATCCACTCATCAACAATCAGATTGAAATTCTGAGCGGGCTAGACCTAGAAGGAATTTATGATACCGTCAAGCAACCAGTCTCAAAATTGGAGCGGATTCTCTTTCAATATGAATTGATCGATGGGAAGCCAGGAACTTTATTTGAAGAAATTCAAAAATCTGTGATCAGTTCTATTAAAGATTTTGATTTTACGAGTTTTATCGGAGGAGTGATCAATACCACAAGTAGTCTATTTGTCGGATTAATGGCGATCGCTTTTATCAGTTTTTTCTTGCTTTTGGAAAATGGACTCCTTCGGAGAAACCTTCTTAATCTGATCCCAAACCCTTATTTCGAGCTTTCTGTTGCAACTTTTACTAAAGTAGAAAAGCTTCTTTCCAACTACCTCTCCGGGCTTTTAGTCCAAATGTTGACTATATTCTCTTTTGCCAGTTTGGGCCTCAGTATTTTAGGAGTAGAATATTCTTTGACGATAGCGCTTTTTGCAGCTGTCGCAAATCTTATCCCCTATGCTGGTCCAATATTGGGAGCAAGCTTTGGGATTATTGTAGGGATCTCAACAGGGAATTTTGAGACGAGTACTGAACTTAATTACCTTATCCTCAAAATCTTATCAGTATTTGCAGTAGTTCAGGTTACTGATAATATTTTGGTACAACCGCTGATTTTCTCTAAATCAGTAAAAGCACATCCCCTTGAAATTTTTGTTGTTATCTTTGCCGGGGCAAAAATCGCCGGCGTACCTGGGATGATTTTCGCAATACCTGTTTATACCATTTTCAGAGTTTCGATCATCGAATTCTTTAATGGCTATAAATCATATCGAATTTTCAAATTATAAATAGTAGTTAAATGGCCTTACAGTGCGGCATAGTTGGACTTCCAAATGTTGGAAAGTCTACCTTGTTTAATTCCCTTTCTAGCGCAAAAGCAGAAGCAGCAAATTTTCCTTTTTGTACGATTGAGCCTAATGTTGGCGTAGTGACTGTCCCAGACAGCAGGTTAAAGACATTGGAAGGATTAGTCAATCCTAATCGAATTTTGCCTACAGTAATCGAGTTTGTAGATATCGCCGGATTGGTGAAAGGGGCCAGCAAAGGAGAAGGTTTAGGAAATAAATTTCTAGCCAATATTCGCGAAGTAGATGCAGTAGTCCATGTGATACGTTGCTTTGAAGACGAAAACATTGTTCACGTAGCAGGAAGTGTTGATCCGGTTTTTGATAAAGAAGTGATTGATACAGAGCTTCAATTAAAAGACTTAGAGTCAGTTGATAAAAAAATTCAAAAATCTGAGAAGATCGCCAAATCTGGCGATGCGAAAGCTAGAAAAGAATTGGAGACCCTTTTATTATTTAAGGATGCACTTACTTCTGGCAAGAATGCACGTTCGGTAGAAGTTGAGAAGGAAGATTTAGAAGCAGTAAGGGACTTACACTTATTGACTATTAAGCCAGTACTCTATGTTGCCAATGTGGATGAAGGTAGCTTAGCAAATGGGAATAAGTTTGTAGATCAACTTCGCGAAGCAGTAAAGGATGAAAATGCTGAGGTAATTATCCTTTGTGCTGCTATTGAAGCCCAAATCGCTGAATTTGAAGACCCTGAAGAAAAAGAAATGTTTCTTGGTGAATATGGCCTGACTGAAAGTGGACTTAATAAATTAATTTCTGCTGCCTATTCCTTACTTGATTTGATTACTTATTTCACTGCAGGACCACAGGAAGTAAGAGCTTGGACAATCAAAAAAGGTTGGAAAGCGCCACAAGCAGCCGGAGTGATTCACACTGATTTTGAAAGAGGGTTTATAAAAGCAGAAGTAATCAAGTTAGCAGACTATCAATTGTTCAAAACCGAAGCAGGTTGCAGAGAAAATGGCAAAATAGCCATAGAAGGTAAAGAATATGTGGTAAAAGATGGCGATATCATGCATTTTAGATTTAATGTTTAATCTTTTCAAATAAAAAATAGTAATTTTGAAAACTGTTTATTAATCACCCCATTATTATTCAGTTTTAAATTTATTGTCTCATTTATTTTTAATTCATCGTGAGAGTTAGACTAATATTTTCCTTAAAAAACAAAGGATCGTACCTGCCGTTTCACCATCAGTACATCCTGGCTCAATTCCTAAAGGGAGTTATCGTAAAAGGTGGAAGAGAAGAATTTTTCAATTACAACTATTTCAATTTTTCTGGACTTAAAGGACAGACAAAAGTAAGTAGAAGTGGATTGCACTATTATTCGAGCTTAGTAACCCTTGTATTGTCTTCTCAAAGTGAGGACTTTATGGATTATTTGCTGGAGCAAGTTTTTGCTACTCCAAAAATCGAATTAGGGAACCTAATTTTAGTACCTGAGTACACAGAGATCGAATCAGAGCCAACCTTGGAGCCGTCAAACAAATTTGTTTGTATCTCTCCTTTGGTATTGATCACACCTGCATTCAATGAGGAAGCTGGAAAGCGATTCATCAGCCCAGACAGTGATGAGTTTTCTGATCTTCTTTATGAAAGCACCTTGACTCGTATGGAAAGATCCGGCTGGTATACTCCAGAGCAAATGGAAACTTTCTACAAATTCCAAGTAGTTCCTGACATGGTTTATGTCAATAAATTGAAGGAACAACAAAAGAAATTTGCGAGAATCTATGCAGTCTATGACATGGATGTAAAGTATGAAGTAAGAGGATACACTCTTCCTATCACGCTTTATGCTGCTCCAGAAGTGCAAGATTTTGTGTTCAAATGCGGTCTAGGAGCATTTACTCACAAAGGATTTGGAATGCTAGACCTTGCTAATCACGGTACAGGCGTCCGAACAGAAACTTACAAATTTAAGCGAGAGGGTTTTGTCCCTTACAAACCTTCCGAGCGAACTCGTCAAAACGTGGCTCCTGCCAATGAAGGCGACGAGGATGAGCAACCAAAAGATTAAAATCAAAAGCCTGCTAATTAATTAGCAGGCTTTTTTATTGAATCCTTCTTTTATTTGGATTGAGATTGATATAACTCACCAGCTGATCGTAGCGAGAACCAAGATTTCTAAAATAGACAAGCACTTCATATTCATTTTCTGTTTCGAAATGACTTCCCTCAAATCCCTCGGTGACAAAATTAGCTCCATTTTTCACAGCAAATTGGTAATCATACCACCCTTGCTTGAGTAAAAGGGTTGTTTGGTAAACCCTAAACTTATCATCCCAAACCATTTTAGCTTCTGGCGATTTGCCCCATTGCGTCATAGACCCAATCAAGTAAATCGGTTCTGCCGACTCTTCACTTCTAAATCGAAATGTAACCAGCATGTATTCACTTTCGATTTCGGGATTTCCTCCAGGCCGGTCATTGGTATAAATGAAATACTGGCCATTGAGATCTAAATATTGGGAATAGACCTGATCCGGTCGAGGTACATTAATATTCGCGTCTGCATAAATCACATCAGTCTCCACTGTCACGGATGCAATATTTACACCTGTTGCTCGGATAAATCTCAAATCCACAAATCGAAATTCATTCCCTGCATCAAATTCATTTTCTCCATCAAACAATTCGTATCGGAGAATTTTTGAACTCTCATTCATGAAAGTTGGCTTCTGAATCAGCTTTGCATTATCCCAGCGCTGGTTTTGCCTCAAGACCAATTTGATCTGATTTGTAGGGTCCATTACTTCACCTTTAGAGTAATTCACCACACTATTAATTTGCTGAGACTCTCTTCGATTGGCTGTGATGGAGGGTGGAACAATCGCCGCTCCTACAGTGAATAATTCCTCAAACACCATAAACCGTTTGGTTAATATCACAGCAGATTCATCCCGACCACGGTAAACTTTCAAAATGTAATTTCCTGATTTAGTTACCCTTGGCAATTGAAACTTGTAATGGATATACGGAATCCGCGTACTGATTGAATAGTCGTAATCCTGAATATTGAATTCGTTGAAGGTGGCTAGAAAATCATTATCCTTCAATTGCGACTTTTTCCAGTCCGCATCACAATGAATAAGTTTTGCGCTATACAACTCCGGATCATAAGCCAAATCATCGAAAAGTAAAACCAATGGTCTAGCACCTCCAAGAGAGATTACTGGCGAATTCAATTGGCTCGCATCAGAAGCACCAAAAGGAAAAATCCGAACCGATTGAATATGATCTACATAGATTTTATCCTCTAATTGCCCATACACTTGGGTCAAAAGGCTAAAAAGTAATGTGAAAAACAAAGCAAATTTCCTCATTCGATCAAGATAAAGAAATTAACGGTTAATGCAGAAATTAGGCTATCACTTCTTGTAATGAAGAAATCTGATCAACCAAAGCCTCCCAATCAGAATTCAAAGCAGTAAGCTGTTGCTCAAGTTCCTGGTAGGATTTCTGTGTTTTTTGCGCTTTTTCTTCATCTGCATAAAGTTCCGGATCAGCCATAAGCGTCTCTATTTTTTGCTTTTTAGCTTCCAGCTGCTCCACTTCAACTTCCACTTTTGCCAATTTCTCCTCCATTTTTTTCAACTCACGCTTTGCATGTTGCGCCTCTTCATTGTTTTTGGGAGCTGGAGCCGGAACTTCCTTTTTTGCCATTTTGATTTCTGGTTCCACGGCTTTTGTCTGAACCTGATTCGCTCTCCAAATTTCAAATTCTTCGTAAGTGCCTGGATATTCTTTGATCTCGTGCTCCTCTATATACCAGATTTTATTCGCAACACCTTTTATGAAATGTCGATCGTGAGAAACCGTAACAAATGTGCCTTCATATTGCTGAAGTGCTTGGATCAGAATATTGACCGATTGAAAATCCAAGTGATTGGTAGGCTCATCAAGCAGTAGGAAATTTGATTCTGAAATCAATGTTTTTGCCAAAGCCACTCTGGATTTTTCACCTCCTGAAAGCACTTTGATTTTTTTGAATACTTCCTCATTGGTAAATAAAAAACATCCCAAAACCCCTCGTAATTCCATCTCAGATTTTGCACTTCCCGCTTGGGTCATTTCCTGAATGATTTCATTATCAAGCGTTAATGCCTCCAGTTGATGCTGGGCGAAGAAGGACTTGATTACATTGTACCCTTCCGTGCGCTTACCTGCAATTTTTTCAGAACCATCAATTACTCGTAGCAAAGTAGATTTTCCTTTTCCATTCGCCCCAATCAAAGCAATCTTATCTCCTCGCTCAATCCGAGCCGAAGTGTTTTTCAAAATCACATTGTCTCCATACGCTTTGGAAACATGATCCAACACCAATACGTCACGACCTGATTGCTTCGAAAACTTAAATTTGAAATTAACCGAAACCTCATCGCTTACTACCTCGTGAACTTTATCCATGCGATCAAGCGCCTTGATTCGTGATTGGACTTGATTAGACTTGGAAGCTTTTGCTCGGAATCGCTCGATAAACTTCTCCGTCTGTTTGATCATCTGCTGCTGGTTCTCGTAGGCATTTTGCTGAATTTCCATTCGCTCCACCTTCTCAGCTTTGTAAAAAGAATAGTTTCCAGTGTAAAGTGTCAGCGTTTGACTCGCTACCTCAACGGTGCTGCTGATGCAATTATCCAAGAAAGTCTGGTCGTGTGAAACTACCACGACAGCACCTTCATAGGTCTTTAGATAATTCTCTACCCATTGGATCGAAGGAAGATCCAAGTGGTTGGTAGGTTCATCCAGCATTAATAAGGAAGGCTTTTCCAAAAGAAGTTTTGCAAGCATCACTCGCATTCGCCAGCCTCCAGAAAAAGTACGGAGTGGCTTCTCCAGATCAGCAGTCTTAAAACCAATACCTTCTAGCACCTCTTCCGCTTTGGCTTTGATCGTATACCCTTCGTTTGCTTCGAATCGCTCCTGGAGAAAAGCTAGACGGTTGATGATTTCTTCGGAATAATCAGTCTCCATCTTTTTCAACACTTCATCGATCTCATCCTGAAGGTGCAATGTCTCCTGAAATGCCGCCAGGGCCACATTTAAGATACTGTCATCAGATTGGTAGGAAAGTAAATCCTGATTTAGAAAGCCAATGGTACAATCTTTTGCTTTTTGTACTTCGCCTGAACTGGGCTGATAATCCCCATTGATGATTTTTAAAAGCGTGGATTTACCAGTCCCATTTTGCCCCACCAAACCAATTTTATCTTTTGGCTTTATGTGCAAATTGGCATTTTCGTAAAGTGGGCGACCTCCTATAAAGTAGGAAAGATTATTAATCGATAACATGGCGCAAAAATAACATTAAACCCGTTTATAAACCTTTTTAAGCAAAACAATCTGCCAGTAACTATATTAGATTAACAAATAAAAACAGAAGATGAGATTCTCCCTTAAATTATTTCGCCCCTTTTCATTTGGTTTGATCGTTCTCCTTTTCGCTTGCTCAGAGAAGCAAGGCGCTGAGGCTCAATCCATCAAGTCTACTGGATCCAATAAAGTGGATATCAGAAATGCTAAAGCAGAGGTGCAACTCGCAAAATTAAAACTTCCGCCAAATTTCAAAATCGAAGTCTGGGCAGCGGATATCCCAAATGCTCGATCGCTTACTGTTTCGGATGATGGGATTGTTTTTGTAGGAAATCGGCAGGAAAAGAATGTGTACGCAGTGGTCGATGAAAATAAAGACGGAAAAGCAGATTATAAATACATTCTGGCAGAAGGACTCCGAATGCCAAATGGAGTGGCTTATAAAGACGGTGATCTTTATGTAGCCGAGGTCAACAGAATCCTAAGATTCAAAGACATCAAGAAAAATCTAAGCAAACCAACTTATGAAGTTGTCTATGACGGCTACCCAACAGAAGGGCATCATGGATGGAAATTTATTGCTTTTGGACCAGATGGCATGCTCTATGTCCCTGTCGGTGCTCCATGTAATATTTGTGAATCAGAAAATCCTGTCTTTGCAAGCATTACTCGGATTGACCCGAAATCAACCAATCCAAAACCTGAAATCTATGCACATGGAGTCCGAAATTCAGTAGGGTTTGATTGGCATCCAGTTACAGGTGAGCTCTGGTTTACAGACAATGGCCGAGATATGATGGGAGATGATATTCCAAATTGTGAACTGAATCGAGTGACAAAAGCCGGGCAACATTTCGGATATCCTTATTGGCACGAAGGATCAGTAAAAGACCCCGAGTTTGGCAGCAAAGGGAAACCACAAAGCAGTTATGTCGCTCCTGCAGCCAAACTTGGAGCCCATAATGCTCCTTTAGGCATGCGGTTTTACGAAGGTAAAATGTTCCCTTCTTCCTACAGAAATCAGATTTTTGTAGCGAAGCATGGATCTTGGAATCGAAGTAAAAAATCTGGCTACGTGGTCTCTTTAGAAAAAGTAGATGCCAGCTCCAAAGTAACTGGAGAAGAAACCTTTATTTCAGGTTGGCTCAATGAAGTAACCCAAGAAGCTTGGGGAAGACCGGTAGATGTCCAAGAATTGCCTGATGGAAGTTTATTGATCTCAGATGATATGGCGAATGTGATTTACCGAGTGAGTTATTCTGCTAAATAAAAAAAGGGAAGCTTTCGCTTCCCTTTTTTTATTTCAGCCATTCTGGCTTTGTGGTATCAACTTCAGCTTGCAGCTGATTGAGTAGATTATACAAACCAAAATAGGTTCTGTTGATATACAGGCCGTGTCTGGATCCTCGTGCTTGCCTTGATTTTTTAAACATTTTATC
>JAHEBE010000219.1 GCA_024642365.1 Algoriphagus sp. | reverse complement strand
CCAAACTCAATTTCAGGAAAAGCCTTGCTATTAATTTCAAAAAGTGAAGTGATCAATTCAGTGCTTGCCACCCCTATCGTATCTGAAAGTGAAATAATCTTAATCCCCAATGCATCCAGTTTATATACAAACTCGGCAACAAGTTCTGGCGCATAGGGGTCTCCATAAGGATTGCCAAAGCCCATGCTGAGGTAAGTCACCAAGGTTTTTCCTTTGATTTCGCAAAGATTTTGAATCTCCTCAACTGTAGTCAAAGCCTGAGAAATACTTGCATTAGTATTGCGCTGCTGAAATGTCTCTGAAACAGAAAGGGGAAAACCCAAGTAATCGATTTGAGGGAAAGTCAGCGCATCCTCTGCCCCTCTTACATTGGCTACTATCGCCAAAAGTTTTGATTTTGCCTGATGAAGATCAAGTAAATCCAGTACTTCGGCTGTATCGCGCATTTGAGGAATTGCCTTTGGACTTACAAAACTCCCGAAGTCAATCGTATCAAAACCCACCTCCAAAAGTTGATTGATATATGCCGCTTTGATTGCGGTATCAATAAAATCCGGTAGTCCTTGCATTGCATCACGCGGGCACTCGATTAGTTTAATCATTTTCAAAAATAACCAGAATCATCAAAACCTCATGTAATGTTGGAAATGGATAAATCCGATTAGTCGATCCAAATTATCCTAGTTTAAATCTTATGGGAAGTCGAACAAAAGTAGAAATAGCCTTTCCATCCTCAATTTTAGGAGACCATGGATAGGGATAAGCCCTGATAACTCTAACTGCTTCTTCCCAAAGTGCCTCATGAACAAACTCTGGATTACCAACTCTAATTTCATGAATCATACCTTGCTCATCCAGGTCAAATTCCAAGAATACAGTCCCTTCAGCCCCGACGGCTCTAGCTTCTGAAGGATAGCGCAAAGTCTTCCCTAAATAGGCAGTCCATCCCTTGATCCCTCCTTTTGGTGCAGGTTCTTCAATGATAGGTTTTGCAATCTTTTCACCCGTCTCCGAATAATAAACTTCCGATTCGATTTTATCATTTCTATAGGAGATTTCACTTTTCAATTCCCCTGAAGGATAAAAGTATTTTATTTCAGACGCAGCTTTTGTATGATCGATTCGCTTGCTGGACTCGATAGTTCCATTTAGATCATAACGGAGAATTCGTTCACCTTGAATCGCACCATCCCCATCCAATAAGCTTGTGGTATGTGCGATTTTAATGGTGTCACGATTGATGAGCTGGGTGTAGACGACCCCATTTTTTGCAGTGGTGATTTTCAAATATTCATAGCGATACTTGCTGGTATCTAAAACGGGCTTTTCCATGAAATTCAAATACTCAAGCGTCTGACTTGACACCATCGCACTTTGAAACACAAAAAAGAGGCATAAAAGTAGTCTAAACATGGTTTTTTATTTCCACTAAAAAAATAAAACAAAAGATGTTGACAAAGCTTTTGAACAGATTTCCGGTTAAAAAATCTCCTTTGCAATCTTATAAGTCGTATCCGCTTTACTCATCGTATAGAAATGAAGGGAAGGAACCCCTTTCTGTATCAACTCTTTGCATTGCTGAATCGACCAAGCTATCCCAACTTCTTTTACATCTTGATTTGTCTTACATTTTTCCAATTCATCCATCAAAGCATCAGGAAGATCTAGGAAAAAAGTCCGTGGTAACATCGTAATCTGGCCTAAAGTAGTGATTGGCTTGATTCCGGGAATGATGGGTACAGTAATTCCAGCTGCTCGCACTTCATCGATAAACTTGAAATATTTCTCATTATCAAAAAACATTTGGGTTACAATGTACTCTGCTCCCTTGTCCACTTTTTCTTTCAAATATTTCAAATCAAATCGCATGGAAGGCGCTTCAAAATGTTTTTCAGGATAACCGGCTACACCCACACAGAAATCAGTCTGGAAACCGATCTCAGTCTCCTCATGTAAGTATCTACCTGCATTCATTCGATAGATTTGCTCTACCAGCTCACTTGCAAAATGATGTCCGTTTTCCTCAGGGATAAATCTTCCCTCCGTTTTCGGGGCATCTCCTCGAAGTGCCAACACATTTTCTACTCCAATAAAATTCAAGTCGATGAGGGCATTTTCCGTTTCCTCTTTTGTGAACCCTCCGCAAAGTAAATGCGGCACGGCATCGATATGAAATCGGTTCATAATCGCCGCACAGATTCCCACAGTTCCAGGGCGTTTTTTGGTGCTGATTTTTTCCAATAATCCGTTTGGATGCTTCTTATAGATAAACTCCTCACGGTGATAAGTCACATCGACAAACGGCGGATTAAAATCCATCAAAGGAGAAATTCCTTCCAAAAGCTCTTTCAAACTTTGGCCTTTTAATGGAGGAAGGATTTCGAAGGAAAAAAGTGTTTTTTTCGCTTGGTTTAGGTGTTCGGTGATTTTCATAAGTGATGTTAAGCCAAGGTAAGTTGTGGGGTATAGGCTAGATTTGGAGAAAGCAATCGTTCGGCTTCTCGAAGAGTGATCCCTTTTCGTTCGGCATAGCTAGCGACCTGATCTTCTCCAATTTTTCCTAATCCAAAATATTTACTTTCAGGGTTTCCAAAGTAGAAACCTGAAACTGAAGAAGTCGGATACATGGCATAACTAGTCGTCAGCTTAATCCCAATGTTTTTTTCGATATCAAGTAAATTGAAAATTGTTTCTTTTTCGGAATGTTCTGGGCAAGCAGGGTATCCAGGAGCTGGTCTGATTCCTAGGTATTCTTCTCTGACCAAACTCTCATTGTCAAGGGACTCAGAAGAAGCATAGCCCCAATAGTCTTTCCGAACCAATTCATGTACATATTCTGCCGCAGCTTCAGCAAGACGATCCGCAAGGGCCTTAAATAAAATATCATTGTAATCATCGCCATCTGCTTGGAATTCAGCGAGCTTTTTTTCCATTCCTATCCCAGATGTGACTGCAAAACAGCCTAAATAATCTATCCTTTCAGGATGAAGATAATCTGCGAGTGAGCGGTTTGGAACATCTTTTCCTTTCTTTCCCTGTTGTCTTAAGAAATGAAATTTTCCTATTTGAGTTTTTCCATCTGTTGGATTGAGAACAATTGCATCATCATCAATTCTATTGATTGGAAAAAGCCCAAAAGTAGCTTTCGCCGAAATCCATTTCTCAGCAATTAGCTGATCAAGCATTTGGTTTGCGTCATCGAAAAGCTTCTTTGCTTCTGTACCTACTGTAGGATCTTCCAATATTTTGGGGTATTTACCACTTAGCATCCAAGTACTAAAAAACGGAGTCCAATCGATGTATGCTCTTAAAATAGCTAAGTCTAGGTTGTCCAAAACAGTTTTACCAAGCTTGGCGGGTTTTTTTGGTTGGAAAGAGTCCCAATCAATTGCCACAGGGTTTCCCTTAGCTTCTTCATAGGCAATCAATTGCTTCACTGCTTGTTTGGCTTCGTGGTCAATTCGCAATTGGCGATAAGTTTCCTTCAAATTAAGCTTATAGCTTTCCTTAGTTTCCTCGGAAATAGTCTCTCCTGCAATCGGAACAGATTTACTCGCATCGGTCACGTGGATAACGATCCCCGAATACACCGGATCAATTTTCACTGCTGTATGAATTCGCGAGGTAGTTGCACCTCCGATCAATAGAGGTATTGTCAAACCTTGACGCTCCATTTCTGAAGCGACATTGACCATTTCATCGAGTGACGGTGTGATCAAGCCACTTAGTCCAATGATATCCACTTTGTTTTTAATCGCTTCATCGATGATTTTCTGAGCATCAACCATCACGCCCAAGTCAATTATCTGGTAGCTGTTGCAGGCTAAAACAACGCCCACAATATTTTTTCCAATGTCGTGAACATCTCCTTTAACAGTAGCAAGCAATATTTTTTTCAAAGAACTAGCGGCTTCTCCTTCTCCAGGAAGTGGCATAAATGGTTCTAAATAAGCCACAGCTTTCTTCATCACTCTGGCTGATTTTACTACCTGTGGGAGGAACATTTTCCCTTCTCCAAAAAGATCACCCACTACGTTCATGCCATCCATTAATGGCCCTTCAATCACATGCAAGGGGTTTTCAAGTTGAAGTCTAGCAGCCTCGGTATCTTCGATTATGTAATCCAAAATCCCTTTTACCAGAGCATGCTCGATTCGCTTCGAAACAGGATCAGTTCTCCAAGCTTCATTTGCAATTTCTTTTTTTCCAGAAGATTTAACCGTCTCTGCAAAATCCAATAATCGTTCCGTGGCATCTTCTCTTCGATCAAAAAGTACATCTTCCACTCGATCAAGCAAGTCTTTGGGAATATCATCATAAACCTCCAGCATCGTAGGATTTACAATTCCCATATCCATACCATGGTGAATGGCATGATAAAGAAATGCAGCATGCATTGCTTCCCGAACAGGATTATTTCCTCGGAAAGAAAAACTCACATTACTTACCCCTCCTGAAACTTTCGCTCCTGGGAGATTTTCTTTGATCCATTTGGTTGCTAAAAAGAAGTCTAGGGCATTTTTCTTATGCTCATCCATTCCAGTTGCAACAGGGAAGATATTTGGATCAAAAATGATGTCTTGTGAATTGAATTTTACTTGGTCGACTAAGATTCTATAGCTTCTTTCACAAATTTCTATTCTGCGATCATAAGAATCAGCTTGGCCTTTCTCATCAAAAGCCATGACCACCACTGCTGCTCCAAATTTCTTGATGGTTTTAGCCTGTTGAATAAACTCTGCTTCTCCATTTTTCAAGGAAATTGAATTAACAATTCCCTTGCCTTGGACACACTTCAACCCAGCCAAAATAATGCTCCATTTAGAACTATCGATCATGATTGGGATTCTTGAAATCTCGGGTTCAGAAGCAATCAAATTCAAAAATTTGACCATGGCAAATTCGCCATCCAGCATCCCTTCGTCCATACAGACATCCAAAATCTGAGCTCCTCCCCTAACTTGATCAAGTGCCACTTCTAAAGCATCGTCGTAATTGCCATCTAAAATTAATTTGGCAAACTTCCTCGATCCGGTGATATTGGTCCGTTCTCCGATATTGACAAAATTCAATTGTGGAGTAAAAATTAAGGGCTCTAAGCCTGAAAGTTTTAAATAATTATTTGCTCCCATCTCCATTAATCCGTTTGTTCAACTTCCTCATTTACCTTTAGTTTTCTAGGCTGAAAATCTGCAGCCATTGTGGCAAGAGCTGAAATGTGAGCAGGCGTTGTGCCGCAGCAACCACCCAATATATTTAACATCCCTTCTTTCAAAAACTCGCGAACTTGATCGG
>JAHEBE010000218.1 GCA_024642365.1 Algoriphagus sp. | reverse complement strand
TTGATTTATCGTACGCTTGGTGAGGTAAAATTGGAGGCAGAGAAAAATTTCATTGAGCAATTTGGATTGGACCCGCTGAATGTGTCCCACATGGAGCAAATGATCAATTTTGGAGATCCAGGGATTCGAATTTTTCCAGCTGCAAAAGCAGATTATAGTGTAGATGCAGCAGAGGTTACTGTGGAAAGTTTCGAGGCTAACGATCCCTTGACGGTTTTGTCAGATAGCTTAAAGTTGAGTTTTGTGATCCGGAATATTGGTCGTGTGGATAGTGATTCTATCGATTTTAAGATCAGCCGACAACTTGCAGATGGAACGATAATTCCCTATCCAATTGTCAAAATTCCTTCCATCTCTAGGTTACAATCATTCGACTTTTCCATACCGAATACTGAAGTTGCAGCAGCCGGTGAAAATTTATTTACCATTGCAGTGAATACTGAGCGGACGGCGGATGAGTTGACCTTTGCAAATAATTCGATTACCTATTCGAAGTTTATACCACTAAGTGGTCCGATCAATTTAAGTCCAGTGGACTTTGGAATTACCTCAAGCAATGAGGTCGTCCTGGTCACGCAAACCCCTTTGAAAACGTCAGTTGCAAGAACTTTGATAATTCAATTGGATAGCGCTGCAAATTTTGATTCCCCTTTCCGAAAAGAAAACCGGATTACCACGTCCGGATTAGCCGAATGGCCTATCTCACTTCCTAATTCCCCGGATAGTTTGACACTTTATTGGAGAGCTAGATTTCAAGATGTAAATCCGGGGGAAACGGATGATTGGTCTACCTCGACATTTTCTTACATCCCTGCAGGCCCAAATGGATGGACCCAGCGGACTGTGCCACAACTTGAGAAAAGTAAATTAACCAATCTGACTTACGACGCTTCTGAAAAATCATGGAAGTATCTGGAGCGAAAGTTAGGCTTTGAGGTATTTACAATTGGAGCTGCCGTGGACACGCTTTCATTCCGAAATACGCAATTTTATTTAGACCAGATTCCGCAAATTCTGGACAATGTGAATAATGCCAATAGCCGACTTTGTCCCAACGGATCTTTGGGTTTGGTGGCGTTTGATCAAAAAACCTTGATGCCTTATTTGGCTATCCCAGTTCCGGGTTTTGATATTTTAGATGCCAGAGCTTGCGGTAGAGTACCTCAAATGATTCAGAGTATTCAAAATGCATGGATCACTACCCCGGGGCAAACAATCCTATTAGACTATGTAAAAAATGTAAAGCCGGGGGATTATGTGGTCATCTTCTCGGTCGGCAATGTGACATTCGAAGCTTGGCCTGATGCTGCCATCAATCGACTGAAGGAGCTTGGTGCGAATGAGACAGTACTTCGATCGTTGAAAAATGGCGACCCTTACATCCTTTATGGAAGAAAAGGAATGAGTCCAGGAGAAGCCATTGAGTTGGTAGGTAATAAAAGTCTGGAGGTTCCTCCCAACAAGCAAACGCTTTCATTTGAAACGGATTTGACTGGGTATTTTACCTCCGGAACAATTCTCACTCCTAGAATCGGTCCAGCCTCAAATTGGGAGCGATTCTTCCAGAATGTAAATGCTCGGGATTGGATCAATGAAGATTTAACCAGTTTCGAGGTGTTTGGCGTGAAGGAAAATGGGGAAGAGGAACGCTTGATTGAAAATATCCAAGACCCTGAAGTAGACCTTTCATTTATTAGTTCGGAAACTTACCCGTACTTGAGATTGGCATTTTCAATGGAAGATGAAGCCTCGACCAATCCCGCACAGCTTGATAAATGGCAAGTGAACTATACCGGATTGCCGGAGGGGGCGCTGATTTTGAAATCAGCTCAAAGTCAAGTGAATCTCCGAGAAGGTGAAACAGGCCAACTAGCCCTTCAATTCAAAAATGTTTCCCGTTACAATTTCTTGGATTCCATCCAAGTCAACTGGAGCTTCACCAATTTGGCTAGTAAGAAAGTGGAGAATTTCACGAAGAAATTCCCTGCTCTAAAAGCAGGAGAGTTTTTTGATTTTAACCTGGAATTTAATTCCATAGGAAAAGCAGGTGCAAATGAGATTAAAGTTTTTGCAAATCCTAGAATTCAACAGGAGCAAACTTTCCGAAATAATCAGGTGGATTTGGGAACCTATTTCATGGTAGAAGGGGATAATTCGACTTCCTTATTGGACGTGAATTTTGATGGAATCTACATCATGGACGGTGATATCGTTTCCCCAAATGTGATGATTACGGCGCTTTTGAAAAATAATCAGACCTTGCTTTATAAAAAAGACACACTTGGATTAGAGCTTTTTCTAAAGCAAAATTGTGAGAGTTGTCAATTCTCCAGAGTTAATTTCTCCAACCCTAACTTGACTTGGACTCCAGCTTCTGCGGAAAATGATTTTAAAGTTTCTTTGATACCAGGACCGCTTGAGGATGGGATCTATACGCTGCGAATAACAAACGAAGATTCTCCAGAACCTTATGAGATTCAGTTTGAAGTCATCAATGAATCTCAGATCACTAATTTTTATCCTTATCCAAATCCTTTCAGTACCAGTGTTCGATTTGTGTTTACTCTAACTGGTATGGAAATTCCTGATGAGATAAAAATTCAAATCATGACGGTGACTGGTAAGGTCGTCCGTGAAATACTGCAAAATGAACTCGGGCCGATCCGAATAGGAAATAACCTTACTGAATATGCTTGGGATGGACGGGATGAGTATGGCGACCAACTTGCGAATGGCGTGTACATTTATCGTGTTTTAATTCGAAAAAATGGGCAATTCATGGAGCATAGACCGACGGCGGGCGATAAGGCTTTCAAAAAAGGCTATGGAAAAATGTACCTTCTCAGGTAATTATTCGAGTTTACTTTTTCAAGTATTTATAAATCCCAAGCAATCCAAAGATCAAAAATGCTGCACCTATTCCCCATTGCATAGGGGAGCTCATGGAATCTCGAGCGGCTAGAAATGAGCTGGCAAAAACGCCAGTTCCGAAAGCCAATAAAGTTCTCGGAAGCATCCCTGGAATTCCAAAAATCAAAACCTTGCGAAGCGGAATCTCCATCGAAGCAAAAAGAAAACTTGATATCGCAAAGGGAATTATCGGGCTGATCCGAACAAAGAAAACCAATGATCCTTCCTTTGATTTCCTCGATTCCAATTCATTTTTCAATTTCGGGTTTTTGCTGAAGAGAATTTCCAACAATCCTTCATTACTCCCTCTTCCCAGAAAATATCCAATTACAGATGCTATGGAATAGGCAAGAATCAAAAATGGTAATCCTATCCACCCTAAAAAAAAACCAGAAGCTAAAGCTGTCAAAGTTGTGGGGAGTAAAGCTAAGCCCATCAACAAAGCTGCAACTCCGGTGAAAACTATAAAATCGATACTTGATTTTAATGGCCAACTGCTCAAGCGATCATAATTCAAAATCAAAATTGAAGAACCAAGAATTGGCATGAGGCTCACCCAAAGCCAAGCAAGCATACTGAGTGGTCGCTCGCCAAAGTAGCTACTGATAACTTTGAAAATACTGCCCTTTTTTGTCATCTTTGGGAATTCTTGAACTCATTTTTGATTTCAAGTGTAAGTATAACAGGATTAGCTGGAATACCCTTTCAATCACTGGATTCTAAGCAATCATTACCAATCAGAAACCCATTTATAATGAAATTTGGCACAAAAGCTATTCATGCAGGTGTAGAACCTGATGCAACTACCGGAGCAATTATGACTCCGATTTACCAGACCTCCACCTATGTGCAGCGCTCTCCTGGAGATCATAAAGGCTACGAATATTCAAGAACCCATAATCCTACCCGAACAGCACTTCAGCAGAATCTTGCAGCACTTGAAAACGGAAAGCATGGAATCTGCTTTTCATCAGGACTAGGGGCAATAGATGCTGTGGTGAAGCTTTTTAATCCCGGGGATGAAATCATTAGCACAAATGATCTCTATGGTGGAACTTATCGTCTTTTCACGAAAGTTTTTGAGCGCTATGGCATCAAATTTCACTTTGTATCAATGAATGATACGAAAGAAATCGAGGCTAAAATCAATGCGAATACCAAAATGATTTGGGTAGAAACGCCTACTAATCCGATGATGAATATTATCGATTTGAAAGCGATGGCAGAGGTGAGCAAGGCGCATAATTTGATCCTTGCAGTAGATAATACCTTTGCTTCTCCTTACTTGCAAAACCCACTTGATTTCGGCGCTGATATCGTGATGCATTCTGTTACCAAATACCTAGGTGGACATTCAGATGTCGTAATGGGTGCTTTGGTTGTGAATGATGATGAATTGGCTTCTCAGTTGGTGTTTATTCAAAATGCCTGCGGAGCGACTCCAGGACCTCAAGATTGTTTCTTGGTATTGAGAGGTATAAAAACATTACACCTTCGAATGGAGCGCCATTCCCAAAATGGAAAAACTATCGCTGCTTTCTTGAAGAATCACCCCAAAGTAGAAAAAGTCTATTGGCCGGGTTTTGAAGATCATCCTAATCATGAAGTGGCAAAAAGCCAGATGCGTGATTTTGGCGGAATGATTTCTTTTACTTTGAAGGGAAATCGTCTTGAGGATGCTAAAACGGTCATGGAGAATTTTGAATTGTTTGCTTTGGCAGAATCGCTTGGTGGTGTGGAATCATTATGTGGACATCCTGCAAGCATGACTCATGCGAGCATCCCAAAGGCAGAACGAGAGAAAGTAGGCTTGGTAGATTCGCTAATTAGACTTAGCGTGGGTGTCGAAGATGCGGACGATTTGAAAAATGATTTGGCAACTGCTCTTTCTAAGATTTAATATAATTCAATAGAAATGTAAAAGCCGCTTGGGAATCACAAGCGGCTTTTTTTATACTAAAATTTTCCCAAAGAGAATTTTTGTCTGTCGCTCAGCGACCTCACTTAGTCGCATCTTTTCTTCCTTCAATTCTTTAGCCCATTTCAGGTACTTTTTAGATACATCTTGTTGCTCCGCTAAATATCCGGTAAGGGACTGTAAGGCGAGATGGTTGGAATACCAAGGCTTGAGATTGTTCTTCAATTGCTCGATTTCAGCATGGATGCTGGTGATAAATATCGGGTTGAATCCTAAATGGATTAACAAGTTTTCATAGATGATTATTTTTCGCAATCCTTCAAAAACATCTCTCAGCACAGTGCTATCCATCGCCCCTTTGTAATCATGTCCAAGAAATTCGAGCTCCTCTTGTATGATTTGATTGATCGCAGTATTCACCATGAGGGGCTTGATCCCACGACTTGCTTTTTCTGATTTATGGTAGAAATCCTCCCATGTTTTCAATGAACTCCCTACCGCCATATCGA
>JAHEBE010000018.1 GCA_024642365.1 Algoriphagus sp. | reverse complement strand
GTTGGAGAATAGGGTATCGTGGAGATGTGCATGTTTTTCACTTAGGAGGGGGGACTTTAGCTCGCTCGAGCCCAAAGAAACTCTACCTGAACATCCGGAATAGTTTAACCATGATTTATAAGAATGAATCATCGGGCCAATTCCGGAAAATCTATAGAGTCAAGTATTTTCTGGAGCATTTAGCAGCGTTTCAATTTCGTTTGAAGGGCAAGAAGGAATTCGCCTCAGCGATAATAGATGGCTATAAAGATTTTAATAAATCAAAAAGCCAGATCAAAAAGAATAATTCATTGTTGAATTGGAGCGGAGCAATACAAAGAAAGAGCCCTGTGAAATTAGTGGTTTGGCAGAGTCAGGTGATGGGTAAGAAAAAGTTTACTGATTTTTAATCGAAAAGCACCGGATTGTTTTTCTTTCGAAAATAGGTTCTGATTTTCAGCATCATGGCCATTGAAACATAGATAATCACGGGAGATCCCATGGTGATGAATGATGCGTAAATAAAAAATAGGCGAATACTGTCAATGGGGAAGTTTAATTTTTCTCCAAGTTTGGAACAAACCCCAAAGGCGCGCTCTTCAAAGAATAATCTTAGCTTTTCCATAATTTCAGTTGGTTTAATCTTGCTAATTTCGGCAAGATTCAAATAATTTAAAGAATAATGTCCATTCAGTTGTTCAAGAAAAAAAGAAATATTTTCTTTTTGCTGACATTCCTAACGGGATGTGGGTCAATAATAATGCCCGAAAGCAATTTTTTAGAGGATTCTAAAGTGACTCCTTCAAAATTGGAGTTTTTTCAGGATTCGATTCAGTTTGAAGTGTCTGGAATTATCCCTGTTGAATCGGCCTTATCTCCAAAAAATCCTCAGGTGAGCTTACACTTTGTAACGAAAGAGCAATCGATAGAATTGGAAAATTTTTCATTAACCAAAAACTTTGATGCTTATCGATATTCCAAATCATTCAAAATTCCTTTCGAAGCTTGGATGGAATATGCGACGTTAGAGTTACATTTTTCCCGAGGAGATAAGAAAGGAAATTTAGCTCAAGAAAAGAAAGTGCTAGCAAAAGGCGTGATTACCACACCTCTTTTGGCGAAAGTAGGGAATGTTTTTCCAGATGAGCCCATTCCTGAAGTTGGGCTCTATATCCCCACGGGGCTTGCTTCCATTGATTTAACAAAATCAGAGACTTTTGAAATTTTATTTCCCATTGGATCAGCCGAGATTAATCTGAATCGAGCCAATGCTACACAATTAGAAAAACTACAATCCTTTATTACCGAAAACCCATCGGTAAAAAGTGTACGGATTACAGGTGTCCAATCTCCCGAATCAGGAGAAGGCAAAAGCAGTAATTTGGGTGATAGAAGGGCTAGAGCTACTTATGATCATTTATTGAAATCTGGGATTTTGTTAAGAGATAGCACTACAGCAATAAATTCGCGATGGAATGATTGGTTTGATCTTCGATTGTTGCTGAGAGATTACAATAAAATCTCCACTCAACGGAAAGATCAATATTACGATGTGCTCTTAAATGGGGCAGATTACCTCACACAATTGAATCAACTGAATCGACTCCCGGGTTTTGATCAAGTATCTGATGATTTGTTCCCAAGATTACGTGTTGCAAAAATTGAAATTGAAGCAAGGCCTTTATCTGGCCTTAACCAAGAAGAAGCTTTAGCATTAAAAAAAGTGTTGGAAGGTGGGGGAGGAAGCGCCGGTTTGAACCTGGCGGATTGGGCACGAGCTGGGGAGTTTTCACCTCGATTGGCAGACAAAGCTGAAATTTATAGCAAAATGACTGAGCTTTTCAGGTCTGCATTACCTTATAATAATCTAGCAGTAGTTCGATTGAAAGAAGCGCAACAAACCTTGGATAGAGATGCGAAGGAGAAATTATGGGATGAGGCAACTTGGCTTTTGAATCAAGCAGCCAGGTTGGAGACAAGCCCTTATATTTTACACAATCAAGGACAGATTCTAATTTTCCAAGGAGATTATTGGGCAGCTTACAAAAAACTTTCGGATGCCTCAGTACTTACCAAGAATCCGGAATTCTTGCAAATCAATGAAAACCTCCGGGGTGCTTTGGATATTATTCGAGGTGACTACCGATTAGCTACCCTTAGATTTGTAAATTCAGGTCTAGATGCGAAAAACCTATTTAATAAAGGCTTGGCATACTACCTAGCAAAGGATTTTTCAAATGCCTCTTTGTCATTTGAGGAGTCTGTAATCGCGCAGCGAGAGTTCGGATATGGTTTTTATGGCTTGGCTATGATTGCAATGGAAACAGGCCAAAAGGAAATTGCAATGATTCAATTACAAAAAGCAATAGCGACAAGTGAGTACCTTTATCAAAAAGCCTTAATTGATCCAATTTTTGAAGAAGTCAGAGCTGAGCCGGAATTTTTTGAATTGTTGAGGAGAAATCCTGAAAATTAAATGTTAAAAAACAGGATTGTGAAGGATTGTCTTTTTATTAATTCTTTTTTTCCATTAAATTAGAGCAGTACAATTATCTAATTCATAAGATTTTTGAAGAAATTAGAGGAAAATCAAAATTTTATTTACTCTAGAAAATTTGAAATTTGTTTAAGAATCTTTAACATTGGAGATTAAGAATGATACAAAAACCCAAAATAGTTGCCAATGACCTATTAGCTTATTCAAGTTATCTCTCGCCCATTATTCCAATAGTTGCTCTCAAACCTATTGGTGTTTCTTTTAGTCGGTTTTAAACAACCAAGGTATAGTCGCAATAGAGTTCTGAAATTCAGACATTTATCTATTGCAATTATTTTAAGCGATATCGCAAACGATTGCATTAACAATTAAAAGACAAGTTTTTAAATTATTCTTGTTACCCAATCTATCTATGTTTATGAAAAATCTTTACAAAAGTCTAGGTGCATTTCTAATGCTCCTAATACTCTCCAGCGCTACGGCCTTCGCACAGAAGACTGTGACTGGAACAGTACTCGATGAGTACGATGTGGGACTTCCTGGGGTGTCAATCCTCGTGAAAGGTACTACCACAGGTACAGCGACCGACATTGACGGAAAATTTTCCATCTCTGTCCCAAATGATCAAGCAGTTTTAGTATTCTCATTCATCGGCTACACGAGAGTGGAGCAAGTGATAGGATCTAGAAGTGTTGTTGACGTTAAAATGAAGCCAGACGAAAGAACACTAACTGAGTTAGTCGTTACTGGTTATACAATTGATAGTAGAAGAGAAACAACTGGTGCGATTGCAACAGTTGATCCAAAAGACTTATCTGTAATTCCAACTGGTAACGTAGAGCAGGCCCTTCAGGGTCGTGTTTCTGGTGTTACTGTAATTACAAACGGTCAGCCAGGTACTTCTTCAATCATTCGAGTTCGTGGTTTTGGTGCATTTGGTGGTAATGAGCCACTTTATGTGGTGGATGGAGTTCCTGTAGGAAATACAGACTTCCTTAACCCAGATGACATCGAATCTACAACAGTATTGAAAGATGCTGCTGCTGCTTCCATTTATGGAGCAAGAGCTGCAAACGGTGTGATTATCTACACTACCAAAAAAGGTAGAAGAGGAGATCAGAAATTAAGAGTTGATTACAGTGGTATGTTTGGGGTGACGACTCCTGGTGTAGGTTTGGATATGATGAATCCTCAGGATTTCGCCACTTATACTTGGTTAGCAGAAACAAATCAAGCTACTATTGATGGAAGAGCTCCTAACTATGGTCATCCGCAGTTTGGTTCTGGATCAACTCCCGTATTACCTTACTACATTAACGTAGGTGGTGTTGCTGGTGTAGCAGGGCCTTTCTCTGCAGATCGAATCCAGCAAGAGCGTGAAAAATATAATGTTGACCCATCTAAAGGTCCAATTTACCAGTTGGTAAGAGCGGCTACTGGTGAAGGAACAGATTGGTATGATGCTTTGACAAGAAATGCTCCTTTGAACAGACATTCAATCGGATTGAATGGTGGATCTGAAACTAGTAGATTCTACATTGGTGTTGGTTATCAGGACCAAGCAGGTATCATGATTGGTAACAACTTCAAAAGAATCACGTTCAGAGCAAACTCAGAATTTGATGTTACTAAGAACTTTAGAATCGGTGAAAACTTCCAAGCTACTTACCGTCAGGTATTAGGTCAGCAAGGTGGAACTGGTGGTAGAGGGGTATCGGATGATGAGAATGACATTCTTCAGGCGTTCCGTATGCCTTCAATCATCCCTGTTTATGATGAATTTGGAGGTTATGCTGGTACTGCTGCAAGAGGATTTAACAACCCAAGAAACCCTGTTGCTAACAGAGACGGCCAAGATGATAACAGAGGCTACTCCTCTAGTGCATTTGGTAATATTTACGCAGAGTACGACATCATGGAGAACTTGACTTTCAGAACTTCATTAGGTTTGGATTATTCTAGTAATTATTTCTGGGGATATTCAAGATTACAGTATGAGAACTCAGAAAATAACTCTGCATTCGGATATAATGAAGGAGCTGGATTCAACTTTGGTTGGACATTTACAAATACAGTTTCTTGGAAGAAGACTTTTGACAAGCATGCATTTGATGTAATTGTAGGTCAAGAAGCTTTGAATACTGGAGCTGGTAGATTTATGAGTGCTTCTGGTCAGAATCCATTCTCAACAGATCCTGACTTTATTAACATTTCTAACTTGCCTGTTTCATCCAGACAAGTCAATTCTGGTCTTTATAAAGGTGTAAACTTCAGCTCTTATTTTGGACGTTTGAATTATACTTACAATGACAAGTACCTATTCAGTGGTGTGATCAGACGTGACGGATCTTCTCGATTCGGTTCAAATAACAGATACGGTGTATTCCCTGCATTCTCAGCAGCTTGGAGAATTTCTTCTGAAGGATTCTTGTCTGGCGCAACTTGGATTGATGATTTGAAAATCCGAGGTGGTTGGGGTGAAATGGGTAACTCGAATAACGTAGATCCAAACAACCAGTATTCATTGTTCGGTGGTAACGTTGGAGCATCTTCCTATGATATTACTGGATCAAACTCTTCAGCAGTTATTGGTTTCAGAAGAACTCGAATTGGTAACCCAAATGCACAGTGGGAAACTGCTGTTACAACCAATATCGGTTTTGATGGTACGTTCTTCAACGGTAGAATGGACTTGATCTTTGATTGGTGGAAAAAAGACACCAAAGACTTGTTGTTTACAGTTCCAATTCCTTTGACTGCGGGTAGCAATGCTTCCCCTCCAGCTGTAAACATTGGACAAATGCTAAATAGAGGTCTTGACCTTTTGGTAAGCACTAGAGGTAACCTTTCATCAGACTTCACTTATACCTTAACTGTTACAGGTTCGGTATTGAAGAATGAGATCGTTGCTCTTTCTCCAGGTTTGAATGTAATTACTTCAGTTAACCCTGCATATAGAGGAATCACTCCAATCAGAAACTCTGTTGGACAGCCTTTATCTACTTTCTTTGGTTACAACACGCTAGGTCTTTTCAGAAATGCGGAAGACGTATCTAGCCATGCTACTCAAGATGGTGCAGCTCCAGGTAGATTCAAGTTTGAAGACGTAAATGGTGATGGTAAAATCACTCCTGATGATCGAATTAACCTTGGTAACCCAATTCCTGATTTCACAGGTGGTCTTACTTTGACAGTTGGATACAAAGGATTTGATTTATCTACTTACTTCTACACTTCAATTGGTAATGAGGTTTGGAATCAGTCTAAGTGGTTTACTGACTTCTTCCAGACATTTGAAGGTGCTGCGATTTCTGAGCGTTTGAAGAATGCTTGGACTCCTCAGAATCTTGATGCAACAATTCCAATTGTAGAAAAGACTTCAAACTTCTCAACTTCAAACGTAGCTAACTCTTTCTATGTTGAAGACGGGTCTTATTTGAGATTGCAGAACGTAACCTTAGGTTACACGCTTCCTGCAAGCTTATTGGAGAGATGGAACCTTGAAAGATTGAGAGTATTTGCTTCTGCAAATAACTTATTCACACTTACAGGTTATGAAGGACTAGATCCTGCAGTTGGTGGTGACGCTGATTTGACTTTCGGTATTGACGTAGGTAACTACCCAGTTACTAGAGGTTATACTTTCGGTCTAAACGTCAGCTTCTAAGCTTAAACACTTATATCGAAATCGAGTTATAGAAACTATAATAGATTAACAAAATGAAAAATTTTAAATTAAAAATCGGAGCGCTATTCGCATCAGGATTGATGATGGTAGCAGTGAGTTGTAGCGATGATTTTCTGGACGTTCCACCAACAGGGTTGTTGGCGGAAGCACAGTTGACTTCGTTAGCGGGTATAGATGCTTCTTTGATCGCAGCTTATTCTCAAGTGAATGGTCGAGGAAACAGATTAGGATCTCCATCCAACTGGGTTTGGGGTAGTATTAGAGGTGGTGAAGCCAACAAGGGTACTGACCCTGGAGATTTCACGACAATCAACCCAATTCAGCGATTCGAGACTAACTCTGCATCTGGTGATGTTGGGTCAAAGTGGAACGTGGCTTATGAGGGAATTGCAAGAGCGAATAACGTGCTTAGATTGCTTGCTAATCCGGGTCCGGATGTTACTCCAAGTGATGTGAAGCGAATTTCTGCTCAGGCAAGATTCTTAAGAGCTCACTATTACTTTGAATTGAAGCGTGATTACAATGATACGCCTTATGTAGATGAGACAGTGGATTATGGAACTGGTCTTGAAGATGTCAAAAATGACAAAAATCTTTGGCCATTGATTGAGGCAGACATGAAGTTTGCTGTTGATAACCTTCCTGCTACTCAGCCTCAAGTAGGTCGAGTGAACTCATGGGCAGCAAAAGCTTATCTTGCAAAAATCTACCTTTATCAGTCAAAATTTGCGGATGCTAAAACATTGTTTACTGATGTAATCAATAATGGTGTGACTAGCAATAACTTGAAGTATGGTTTAGTCCCTTATTATGACAACATGTTCAGAGGTGCAAATGACAATCACCAAGAATCTGTTTGGGCTTATCAGGCTGCTGCAGGTACTGGTGCTGTTCAAAATGCAAACCCTGAGTTTGACTTGAACTTTCCATACAATACTGGCCCTGCTGGTCCAGGTAACTGTTGTGGATTCTTCCAGCCAAGCTTTACTTTCGTAAATGCGTTCAGAACAACTGATGCTGGTCTTCCTTTGTTGGATAAGTCTTACAATGCTCCTGCTAACAGAGTAAAGAACGATATGGGTATTCAAACTGCTCAGCCATTTACTCCAGATGCTGGAAATCTTGATCCACGTCTTGATCATACTGTAGGAAGAAGAGGTATCCCTTACCTAGATTGGCAAGATTTCCCAGGCGCAGCTTGGATCAGAAATCAGCCTAACGGTGGACCTTATTCTCCTAAGAAGTATGTTTATGCTAGATCTGAGCAGGGTTCATTCCAGGATAACTCTTCTTGGACTCCTGGTTACACAGGTATTAACTTCATGATCATTCGATTTGCTGATGTGCTTTTGATGGCTGCTGAAGCAGAAGTTGAAACTGGCGGATTGGAAAAAGCTCGTGAGTATGTAAACCGTGTTAGAACTAGAGCGATGAACTCTAAACTAATGAGAGGTGACAATACAATGGCTGCTAAATATGTGATTAACACGTATACTGCACCTTGGACTGATGCAACTGTAGCTAAAGCTGCAGTACGTATGGAGCGTATGCTTGAGCTAGGAATGGAAGGACATCGATTCTATGATTTAGTAAGATGGAAGACTGTTCAAGCTGAGCTAGATTTCTATTTTGCTCTTGATGGTGTTCAGTTAGCAGCTGCTCTTGGTGGTGCTAAGTATACTGATAAGCATCAGTTTGTTCCAATCCCACAAGATCAAATTGACCTTGTAGGAGCTGACATTTTGAAGCAAAATCCAGGTTTCTAATTCTAGGTATTAGAATAAATATGAAAAGGAAGGCTGCAAGGCCTTCCTTTTTTTGTTTTAAAGGGCTCGGAACTGTTTCGCCTTTGAAGCAAAATTGGTAATTTCATGGTTCCCAAGCATTCAATTTACATTCCCTATGAAGTTCTCTATTTCTACAGCATTGGTTGCCATTTTATTGGTGTCTTTAATTTCCTGTAATCAAGATTCTAAACTCTTTCGGCTTAAAACACCTGATCAAACCGGAATCGAGTTTAACAATCAAATCGTTGAATCCGATTCCTTTAATATTCTAACTGATGAGTATATTTTTAATGGGGCTGGTCTGGCTGTTTCTGATTTCAACAATGATGGGTTGCAAGATTTATTTTTTACAGGAAACCAAGTAGCAAATAAGCTTTACTTAAATGGTGGCGATTTCAAATTCAAGGATATTTCAACTATAGCAGGTATTGAAGCATCAGATAGGTGGTGTACTGGTGCAACTTCAGTGGATATCAATGGAGATGGCTGGATGGATATATATGTGGCTGCTGCCATGCTAAAAGGGGCAGGAGAGCGAAATAACTTGCTTTTTGTAAATCAGGGCCTAGATTCAGACGGTAATGTTACTTTCATTGAGCAAGCCGCGATCTATGGAATAGCAGATTCTGGCAATTCTATGGGAGCATCATTTATTGACTACGATTTGGATGGAGATCTGGACCTTTATGTTTTGAATAATGAACAAAGTAAGGTTACTCCAAGCAATTACAGAGAAAAAATTACTGATGGATCTGCCATCAATAATGATAAATTCTATAGAAATAACGGTGATGGGACTTTTACGGATGTTACGATTGAAGCTGGTATTACCATTGAAGGTTTTGGTTTAGGTTTGGTAGTCTCTGACCTCAATAATGATGGTTGGCCTGATATTCATGTAAGTAATGATTATGTAACGAATGATATTTTATACATCAATAATCAGAATGGCACTTTTTCCAATCAATCTAAAGATTATTTGAGGCATCAAAGCCAATTCTCAATGGGTTCGGATATTTCAGATTTTAATAATGATTCAAAGCCTGACCTGATCACCATCGACATGCTTGGTGAGGATAACTTTCGAAAAAAGACCACTATAGGAAAAAATTCCTACCAAGTCTATATCAGCAACGAACAATGGGGGTATGAATACCAATATGTTCGGAATATGCTTCATATGAATAATGGGGTAGGAGCGCCATTCAGTGAGATTGGAATGTTAGCTGGAGTGTATCAAACTGATTGGAGCTGGGCACCACTTTTTGGAGATGTGGATAATGATGGATATCGAGATTTGCTAATTACAAATGGATTTCCAAGAGATATAACGGACAAAGATTTTGCTAATTACCGAGCTGATGTGGGATCTATTGCTAGTGTAAGGCAATTGTTGGATTCTATTCCAATTGTAAAAATTCCAAATTATGCATTTCGAAATAATGGAGATCTTACTTTTCAAGATGCTGGGGATACCTGGGGCTTAAATGTTCCTTCCTTTTCTAATGGAGCAGCATTTGTGGATTTGGACTTGGATGGAGATTTGGATTATGTGGTAAATAACATCAATGATCCCGCATTCATTTTTGAAAACACACTGAACGATGGAAAAGAAAAGCCGAATTTCCTTCGAATAAAACTTGTCGGGCCAAGCCTAAATCCTGAAGGATTGGGATCAAAAATTTTGTTGGAATTGGCTGATGGTTCTCAACTCTATCAAGAGCAACAAATCGTGCGAGGCTATATGTCCTCCATCGAGCCAATTCTTCATTTTGGACTGGGAACCTCTTCCTCTGTTACTAAAATTATGCTGGTTTGGCCAGATGGTAAAGAGTCTTCTTTAGAAAATGTTGCGTCTAATCAAGTGATTGAGATGAACTATGGTGATGCTAAAATTGGCAAAAATAAACTCGCGATTCTTGATCAAACAATGGGCGAAAGCCTATTTGAGGAAGTTTCCGAAGAGTTGGGATTAAGTTATTTACATGAAGAGCAGGATAAAATTGATTTCAATATTCAGCGAACTATTCCTCATAAACTGAGTCAATATGGACCTTCCTTAGCTGCTGGTGATGTCAATGGTGACCAATTAGAAGATCTTATTATTGGCTCATCTTCTGGGTTTTCACCAAAATTATTTATTCAAAAATCGGATGGAAACTTTGAAGAAAAACCGTTTTTGACTGGCGAGCCAAATGCATTTGAGGAAATGGGAATGTTATTGGTCGATCTGGATAACGACGGTGATCTTGACCTTTATTTGGTTTCGGGTAGCAGTGAATTTCTTCCAGATGCTGTAGAATATGTCGATCGTATTTATAGCAACGATGGTAAAGGTAATTTCACGCTAAATACTGGTTTTTCTGGAATCAAGGCAAGTGGAACTGCTGTTAGAGCAGCTGACTTTGATGGTGATGGGTTTTTAGACCTTTTTGTTGGAGGTAGAAGTGCCATTGGAAAATATCCAATGGCAGACCGCAGCTTTTTGCTTAAGAATTCTGGAGGATCTCTGCAGGATGTCACTGAGGAAATTGCTCCTGGGCTCAGTGAGGTTGGAATGGTTACCGATGCGATCTGGTCGGATATTGATCAAGATGGAAAAGTCGACTTAGTGGTAGTCGGCGAATTGATGGCAATTACAGTTTTCAAAAACGACGGATTGAAGCTCAGCAAAATGTCGAATACCGGCTTAGAAAATTATTTAGGTTGGTGGAATTCAATTAGTGCCGGAGACTTTGACCAAGATGGGGACACTGATTTTGTTGTTGGGAACTTGGGTAGAAATAACCCTCACCATCCTTCACAAGAAAGACCTTTGAAAATCTATGCCAAAGATTTTGATGGCAATGGAAGTATGGACCCAGTCACTTTTGCCTATTATAAGGACAAAACCGGGACGTTCAATTCTTTTCCTAGCCATTTTTGGGACGACCTTTATGGACAAAGCACCTTATTTAGAAGGAAATTTGAACGCTATAAATCTTATGCCCTAAGTACTGAAAACGATCTGTTTACCGAAAAAGAAAAAGAAGGCGCTATGATTTTGGTAGGGAATTATGACCAGTCTGTTGTTTTAAAAAATAATGGGGATGGGACTTTTATAGTTGAGCCATTGCCAAAAGAAGTTCAAATTGCTCCTGTAAATGGTTTGGTGTCTCAAGATTTCAATGGGGATGGTTTTCTGGACATCGCTTTAATTGGGAATGATTATGGAAATGAGATTTTCACAGGTAGGTTAGACGCCCACATTGGATTAGTGCTACAAGGTGATGGTGCCGGTAAGTTTATTCCTATAAACTTCGCTAAAAGTGGGTTTTTAGTACCTGGAGATGGCAAAGCTTTAATCAGTATTGCTTCCTCAAATAACAGGTCCTTATTAGTCGCTTCTCAAAACCAAGGCTCTTTGGCAGTTTTTAAGAAGAAAAATACTTCTATAGAATTGAAAACTTTCCTGCCTCCTGCTGAGATAATGGCTTTGGTTTTTGAACTGGAAAATGGGAAAAAGCAACGAGTAGAAACTGGCTTTGGATCCGGATTTCTATCCCAATCCTCAAGACAGGTCATTATTCCTTCTGGAACAAAAGGAATCACTATGATAGACTATAAAGGAATTACTAGTCCTCTTGACCTTTCGAAATTGGATTAATTACCCATAAAGCTCGCCGGATTTAGCAGCACAAATCTCCAAAATTAGATTAGCGACCTTGTCTGTTACCTCTTCAAAATAAAGCCTTCCTTTTTCAGGGGAGGCTTTTTTGGGATTGCCTATTCCTGTGTCTTTTGTCACTTCTGACCATTTCCGTTCGGCCCAGGCCCATTTTTCTCTAACCCCTGTAATTTTGGATTTTTTCTCGGAACCTAAGCCGGCTTCTTCTAAAGGAAGAACTAGTTCTGGATGAAGATGCATGATTAAAGAAGTTTCCATTTCATCCGCATGATCTCCGCTCTCTTCAAAATAGTTTGATTTATTCAAAGCTTGAAACCAATTACAAGTGAATAGCATCATCTCAGGAAATTTTAAGCCTAATTCCCGGAGCATAGTTTTGAAATCATTCCCCCCATGGCTATTAATAATCAAGAATTTTTTTATTCCCTGACGATTCAGAACTGTCAGAATATCCTGAAGAATCAAAAGTTGGGTGCTTGGATTTAAATTAATGTCAAGGTAAATGTCAGATTGCCCCGTGTTCACCCCGAAAGGAATGGTCGGCATGATGGTTACATTTGCACCTTTCTCCCATGCTTTTTTTCCCGCAATTTCAGCGACAGAATCTGCCTCATATACGTCTGTTCCGTAAGGCATGTGATAATTGTGTGCTTCTGTTGCTCCCCAAGGCAAAACTGCTAATTCAAAACGGTGCGTTTCTAAGTTTTTCCAGTTCGATTCTTTAAGAAGGTAGGGTTTCATCTGCTTATTTTTTGGATGTATTTGATTAATTCTAGCCAATTCTGGCCCTTTTTTAATAATTTAACCGTGATTCTAAATTAGCCCATATGTCTCAAAGAAGAAAATTTTTAAAACAGTCCTTCATGAGCTCAGCTCTTTTAATACCAGGAGTAGCTACTGCTTGTGCGCAGGAAAGCCAAAAGGCGGTGTTAGTTGGGGAAAAGCCACTGATCCTTTCTACTTGGAACCATGGCTTGCCTGCGAATGCTGCTGCAATGGGCAAGTTAAACGCTGGTGGAAGTATTTTGGATGCTGTAGAAGAAGGGGTGAGAGATACCGAACTAGATTTGGCAAATTTGTCAGTAGGTCTTCAAGGTTTACCTGATCGCGAAGGTATTACCACACTTGATGCATCAATTATGACCGGAGATGGGAATTGTGGCTCAGTGGCATTTGTTAGACAAATCAAGCATCCAATCAGTTTAGCTCGAAAGGTGATGGAAAATACTCCCCATGTGATGCTTGCGGGAGAAGGGGCCAGGCAATTTGCAATTATGGAGGGATTTCCTCTGGAAGAAGAAGTCTTGAGTCCAAAAGCTGCAGAAGCTTATGCAAAATGGAAGGAAACAAGTCAATATAAACCGATCATCAATATTGAGAATCATGATACGATTGGGATGATAGGGATAGATTCACAAGGCAACATGGCTGGAAGCTGTACTACAAGCGGTTTAGCCTATAAAATGCATGGTCGGGTAGGAGATAGTCCTATCATTGGCGCGGGACTCTATGTGGATAATGAAGTTGGGGCAGCGACAGCAACAGGCCTAGGGGAAACCATAATAAAAATCTGTGGGAGTTTTTTAATTGTAGAATTGATGCGTCAAGGTAGAACTCCTCAAGAGGCATGTGAAGAAGCAGTAAGACGTCTTATTTCAAAGAACAAAAACATCAATGATATTCAAGCAGGATTTCTTGCTATAAATAAAGAGGGAGTAACAGGTGCCTTTGCAGTCCATCCTGGATTTAACTTTGCAAAGGCAACTTCAAAAGAGAATGTAATGATTGACTCAAGTTCTCATTTCAAACCATGAGTAAAATATTACTAGAATCCCCCGTTTTTAATTTTGAGGCAGCAGTCCAAGCTGCAGCATACGGGGTGGATCGGCTGGAGCTTTGTTCCAACTTTCCGGAAGGTGGGGAAACCCCGAGCGCTGGGATGTTGAAAATTCTTAAGTCTGAATTAGAGCTTCCTATTTTTGTGATGATCAGACCTCGAGGAGGTGATTTTGCCTACAACCAAAAAGAATTGATGGTCATGAAACGAGACATTGAGATTTTGGGAGAACTGGGTGCGGATGGCTTTGTGTTTGGAGTATTGGATATTCATGGCAAGGTCAATACCAACGCTTGCGAATCTTTAATAAGAACTGCAGGTGGAAAACCCTGTACTTTTCACAGAGCATTTGATGCTTCTGCCAACTTATTTGATTCCTTGGAAGACATTATTTCTTGCAAATTTGAGCGAATTTTGACTTCAGGAGGAAAAAACTCTGTAGCAGAAGGGATGTCAACATTAGTTGAATTGATGAATAAAGCAAAAGATCGAATCAGTCTGATGCCCGGAGGTGGTACGCAGCCAGAACAAGTGCAGGTATTGCGAGAAACTGGGTTTTTGAGAGATGTTCATGCTTCGTGTAAAAAAACAGCCGAAAGTCAAAATCAATTTATTAATCAAAGCCTTTCATTTTCAGGAAGTCCGGTTGATTTTTCAAGCCGATTAGTAGTTGATCAAGAAATAGTGAATCAGTTTTTAGCGGTTTTAAGTTGATGAAATTTCAAGATTCACTTTTTTTACTGGTAGTTTTCTTTTGGATGTCATGTAGTCCAATTTCTGAGCGAAAACAACCACCGCCTACTTTAGAGCAATTGGCGGCCACGGATCTGAAATTAGATGGTGAACAGCTTGCGAATGCCTATTGCGGGAGTTGTCATATCAAACCCGACCCTAGCGTTCTGGATAAAAAAACATGGAATGAAAGCGTATTGCCGGATATGCGAAAGCGCCTTGGATTATACCTGGAAGAAGATTTTGGGGCAACATTGCCTGAGGATGCTGGAGTTCCAAAAGGGATTTATTCTAAAGTCCAGTTGATCGATCGAGAGGATTGGAGAAAGATTCAGGAATATTATAACGAAAATGCTCCAAGCGCACCGCTACCTCAAGAGTCAAAAGAGATCCCGAAACTTGGTATTCCAGGTTTTGATTTGATCCAACCGAACTATGATTTTGTCTACCCAAATTTAACCACCATGCTGAGGGTTCATCCTGGTACTGGGCAACTTTGGCTAGGCAATCGCTTTCGAACCCTTGTGATTTTAGATCCGAAAAATAATTTTCAGCGAATCGATTCAATCAGTACGGCTATTGCGCCGGTAGAGATTTTATGGGAATCCGACTCAGAATTTGAATTGTTGACCATGGGTCTTATGGATCCTTCGAATGACTCCATCGGTTCTATTACCAAATTTACCCGTAAAGGTAAAAGCTGGGCTGGTGCGCTGCTTTTGGATAGTTTGATGCGGCCTGTACATTTTTTGAAGGAAGATTTGAATAATGATGGGCAGCCTGAATATGTGGTTTCCCAATTTGGGAATCATTTTGGTAAGCTTTCTAAGCATTCAAATAAAAAAGAAGAACAAATCTTATCAAGTTTTCCAGGTGCAAGGCGGACGATCTCAGCTGATATTGATCGAGATGGCGATTTGGATTTGATTGCACAATTCACACAATCTCGTGAGAGTATCCGAGCATATTTCAATGAAGGGAATGGAGAATTTCAAGAAAAAATACTTTTAGATTTTCAACCAGCTTTTGGATCAAGTGATTTTAGATTGGAAGATATGAATCAGGATGGCTTTGAAGATATTATTTTGGTCAATGGCGATAATGCAGATCAGTCTCAAATCTTAAAAAACTTTCATGGCGTCCGGATTTTCTTAAATGATGGGGAGAATAATTTTGAAGAAAATTGGTTTTATCCGATGCATGGAGCAAGCGGATTAGAATTGGCGGATTTTGATGGAGATGGAGACCTGGATATTTTCGCTATTGCCTTTTTTCCAGATCCAAAACAAAAACCAAGGCAAGATTTGATTTATTTCAGAAATGATAATAATGGGATGTATCGCCCATTTGTGTTGGCGGAAGAATTAGATGCACATTGGCTGACTATTACTAAAGGAGACATTGATTTAGATGGTGATCAAGATGTGATCGTGGGGAGTTTTGAGTTTAATGATTTATACAAAAAGCCAGTTAAAAACTGGAAACCTTTTATTATTTTAAAAAACGATAACAAATAAAATTTTGAATTTATCTCAATAATATTTTTTTATTCTATTGATATCAGAAAAGTGAATACTTATTTGTTATTCGATCATTTTTTCAGTAATTTATTCTTCTGGCTTTAAATTATTTTTGATATGGTAAAAAGTTTTCAAGGAGTTCGTGTGGTAGAACCAAAAAAGGCTCCAGTTAAGCAAATCTTGGTAAAAGACAATATGTCTACAAATCTAATCACCTTTAAACCTGATGATACAATCGAGCAGGTTATGGAAATATTGACCAAGAAAAAGATTTCGGGAGCTCCCGTGGTAGATGCTTCTGGTAAATTAGTGGGGATAATATCGGAGGTTGACTGCCTTCGGGAGATAATTAAAGGCAAATATTCAAACACGCCTAAATTCCCTGGAAAAGTAAGCGAGCATATGACTCAGGATGTTTACACCCTTTCTCCTGAATTATCACTTTTTGATGCCGCCCATAAATTTCTAGAATACAAGATTAGGAGGTTTCCGGTTTTAAAGGATGGAATGTTAGTTGGACAAATCAGTTTGAGTGATGTGATCCGTGCTTTCCCCAAACTAAAGCAAACTACTTGGTAGAAAAAAAGCTCCTTTTGGAGCTTTTTTTAGTTTGACCTGTCTAAGGCTTGAGCAACATCTGAAATAATATCTTCATGGTGCTCCAAACCTACTGAAAGCCGAATCAAGCCATCCGTGATACCGACCTGTTGTCTTTCCACTTCGCTCAGTTTACTGTGAGTGGTTGAGGCAGGATGAGTAATAATGCTTCTGCTATCTCCAAGATTTGCAGTGATTGAAATCATTTTCAAGGAATCTATGAAACGCTTTGCTCTTTCAATGCCTCCATGAAGATCCAAAGTCACCACTCCACCTCCTTGACTCATTTGTTTTAGGGCAAGGTTATGTTGAGGATGTGATTTAAGAAAAGGATATTTCACAGCGATGACAGACGAATGTGATTCGAATTCAGAAGCCACTTTCAAAGCATTCGAGCAATGTCGATCCATTCTTACAGCCAATGTTTCCATGCTTTTGGAAAGAATCCAAGCATTAAAAGGGGAGATTGCAGGGCCAGTATGTCTTGTGAAAAATTGTACTTGTTTGATTAACTCTTGTCTGCCAAGGATTAGTCCTCCTAAAACTCTTCCTTGACCATCAATGTATTTGGTAGCACTATGGGTGACGATATCTGCACCCCATTTTGCCGGCTGCTGAAGGTAAGGAGTTGCGAAACAGTTGTCCACGACTAAAATCAATCCATGCGCTTTTGCGAACTTTCCCGCCCATTCTAAATCAATGATCTCCAATCCCGGATTTGAGGGAGTTTCGATAAAGAGCATTTTGGTGTTGGGTTGGATTAATTTTTCCCAATTCAAATAATCAGAAATATCCCCATATGTAGAAGTAATGCCCCATTTAGGGAATACCCGGGTTAAAAGCTGATGAGTAGAACCAAATAGAGAGCGAGCCGCTAATACATGATCCCCTTGCTGAAGTAATGCTGCGATGCTGGCAAACATCGCTGCCATTCCTGATGCTGTAGCAATCCCGTCTTCAGTACCTTCTGCTGCGCAGATTTTTTCGATAAGATCACTCGAGTTAGGATTGGCGTAGCGGGAATAAATATTCCCATCAAGTTCCTCCGCAAAGGTTGCTCTTGCTTCCTCTGCCGAATCAAAAGTGAAGCTTGATGTGAGATATAATGGAGCGCTGTGTTCTTTTTGGTTGGATTTGGATGTAGAAATCCGAATGGAGTTTGTTTCAAAATGCTTGCTCATACTGCTGAAGGTATAAATTGGTTGAACAGGAAGATTTAAAAGTTCCAGCCCGAGAAAGCACAAGAAAATAAAAGGGATTTTGATAAGGCCAATTTATTATTCCCGGTCCGGGTAGGATTTGGCACCTTTCGATTTGTCGTCGATGGTTGCCAGAGGGTCATTGAGCCTATTCTCTCGCCCCTTCTTTATAAATCAGTTTCCTGAGTTGAATGCAAATAAATGCTGAAATACTGGGATTCCCAAATCTGGAAAGATCAATCGTTAAATTGATTCATGGTTCGCTCGATTCCAATGGTGCAAAATGCTAGGATCATTTCAATGGCTTTGTCCATCTGAATGGGTAGCAAATCAAATTCGCTAGGAGTAAACCGACCTAATACAAAGTCCACTTGATGTCCTTTTGGGAAATTATCTCCGATGCCCATTCGGAGTCGAGCGTAGTTTTGACCTCCTGTCAGTTCCTCAATGTTTTTAAGACCATTGTGTCCAGCTGCACTTCCTTTTGGTTTCATTCGCAATTTTTCAAAAGGAATAGCTACATCATCTACCACTACTAGGATATTTTCTTTTGAAATCTGGAGTGTTTTCATCCAGTAGTTGACTGCCTTTCCACTGAGATTCATGTAAGTCGTCGGCTTGATCAAATGGATTGCACGTCCTTTGTATTTAAATTCAGATTTGAAAGCCAACCGGTCGCTCTCCCAGCTGCAGGATTGCTTTTCCGCTAGCCGATCCAACGTTAGGAAACCTATGTTATGGCGAGTAAGCTCGTATTCTGGACCAATATTTCCAAGCCCAACAATTAAGTATTTCATTTCTATACTGTCTACCTAGTGAAAATAAAAAATCCTGCCTTAATCGGGCAGGATTTTGAATTTTTGAGAAGAAAGATTAAGCTTCCTCACCAACCTTCTTGCCTCTAAGTGCTCTTGGAATTCCAATAGTCACGATAGAAACGTTAGGGCTAGTCAAGATATCAAATCCTTCTATTGAAAGATCTTCCACTTTGAATGATTTACCCAAATCAAGAGAAGAAATGTTTACCTCGATGAAATCAGGAAGATCTTTTGCAAGACCTTTAACTTTAAGTGCTCTGGTTTTCATTTCCAACTTACCACCTTTAGCGATACCTGGAGAACTTCCCACAACCTTAATTGGAATTTCAAACTTAAGAGGCTTATCTTCAGAATAAGCGACAAAGTCAGCATGAAGGATCATTTCACTTACTGGGTGAAACTGAGCATCTTTCAAGATGGCTTTGATGATTTTACCTTCTACGTTCAACTCAACCAAGTGAACTTCAGGTGTGTAAATTAAGTCTCTGAACAAGATAATCGGAGAGTAGAAATGAATCTGCTCAGGAATACCTGGACCGTAAACGACGCAAGGAACATTGCCAGCTTCTCTTAGCTCAGTCAGACTTGCACTGTCGAGATTTGCTCTTTTAAACCCTATAATCTCTAGTGTTTTCATATATGTGTTTTTTAAAATTGGTTCTCTTTAAATAAATAATGAGCTAATTGAAGTGTTGCCAGTTACCGCATGGATCGCTTTTCCAAACAACTCAGCTACAGTCAATGCTCTGATTTTAGAAGATGGTTTTTTCATAGAAATAGTGTCTGTAATGACTAATTCTACCAACTTCGAATTTTCAATATTTTCATAAGCCTTTCCAGAAAGCACACCATGAGTAGCAATTGCTCTAACAGAAGTTGCTCCTTTATCGATGAGGATTTCAGCAGCTTTGCATAGCGTACCAGCAGTATCTACCAAATCATCTACTAAAATCACGTCTTTTCCTTCGACATCACCGATTACTTGCATCGATGCAATCTCATTGGCTCTTTTTCTGTGCTTATCACAGACGACCATTTCTACCTCAAAATGCTTGGCGTAAGCCCTTGCTCTGGCTACTCCTCCCACATCTGGTGCTGCGAAAATCATATTTTCCAACCTCAGTGAGTTCAAATAGGGCACAAAAATAGCTGATCCATTCAAATGATCCAAAGGTATATCGAAAAAACCTTGAATTTGTCCGGCATGTAGGTCACAAGTCATGATGCGATCCGCTCCAGCCGAGGTTAGCATGTTTGCAATTGCTTTGGCTGCGATGGAAACTCTTGGCCGATCTTTTCGATCTTGTCGAGCATAACCAAAGTATGGGATCACTGCGCAAACCTTGTAGGCACTTGCCCGTTTTGCCGCATCAATCATGAGGCAAAGCTCTAATAGATTGTCACTTGGAGGAGTGGTGCTTTGCACTAAAAAAACTGTGCAGCCTCGGATAGATTCGTCAAAACTAGGCGATAACTCCCCATCGCTGAATTTGGATAAAGTGAGTTCTCCTAATCGCTTTCCGTAGCTTTTGGCGATTTTTTCTCCTAATTGTTGACTGTTGGTTCCTGCAAAGATTTTTACCTCGGACATGGGTTTGTGGTTTTTTTGAAAGAAATGAAGCTAGGTTAAGCAAAAGTAACAATTCCTATTAAGGAAGGCTAAGGCCAAAGCCAACATTCTGGAGTTTATTAGTGGTTTTTCAAAGTATTTTTGAAATTCCATAAGCCCTTTTGATAGCAGACTTATATTTCGAACCGATTTCCTTCTGGGTCTTTATTGCTTAATAATCCCGATCCTGTAATTTTTTAGCAGAAACACAGTATTCACTAAGCGCAGCATTTTTTTCATGTTATTTTAGGGACCAATACTGCTTTAAATTAAAATTTGAATTTTATGTTAAAACGATTTACCCTATTCGTGCTGCTTCTGCTTTGCGTTGCAAATCTTTCAGCTCAAACTATACCAAGCCCCAAATCTCATTTTGGTTTTGAAATAGGCGAAGATTATAAACTCGCTAATTTTTCTCAAACAGAAGCTTATTTCAAGAAAGTAGCCGATGCAAGTGATCGCGTTCAATTACTTAGTATTGGAAAGACTGAATATGGTCGTGATCAGCCGATGTTAATTGTTACTGCTCCGGCAAACTTCCCAAAACTTGAAGAATACAAATCGATTTCTCAGAAACTGGCTCATGCGGAAATGACTCGAGATGAGGCAGAAAAATTGATTGGTCAGGGTAAGCCTGTAATCTGGATAGATGGAGGTTTGCATGCCAGTGAGGTAGTTGGCCCACATCAATTGATTCAAACGCTCTATGAACTAGCTTCTCGCACTGATGCAGAGACAATGAAGATTTTGGATGAAGT
>JAHEBE010000217.1 GCA_024642365.1 Algoriphagus sp. | reverse complement strand
GCCTCTTCCTGCCATTTTTGAAATAAATCCCAATCAGGAGGAATGACATGGGCCTTTGGGTGCGCTCCTCTTGGGCCATCTTCCGGGGAAATGAAAGGTCCCTCCAAATGAATTCCGTCGATTGAGCTCATGGCAAATTCATCGGATTCTCGAAGATGAACGAGCTGTTTTATTAAGCGTGAGATTTCGCTTGGACTATTGGTGATTAAAGTTGGATAATGTGTAGTAACTCCTTCTTGATTAAGCCTTTTTGAAATCTGTCCCAGTGAAGTTGTTTGATTTTCAGCCAAATTATAATCCAGTCCTGCATAGCCATTGACTTGAATATCGTATAGTCCCGGACCAATAAATATGTCAGTTGGAAGTTCCTTTTTTGAAGATTGAACTGAAGAAATTTCCCCATTGGAAATTTCAATTTCCACTCCATGTCCATCTTGAAAAGATCTGGCTTGTAAGGTTAACTTGCTTTCCATCTTCTTATTTTATGACCATAAACTGCATAGAAAACGAGATACAAATAGCAAGGAAACAAGACCCAATAAGCCAACCTTACCGAATAAAGGTCTGCTAAAGCGCCATAGATCAAAGGCAAGATTGCGTTTCCACAGAGTCCCATAATCATGATCGACGCCCCTAGTTTGGTGAATCTTCCTAAACCATCAAGCGCTAAGGGCCAAATTCCAGCCCAAACCAATGAATTTGCTAAGCCTAATAAAACCACAAACCAGATTGATACATCTGAATTGATTCCAAAAATTGAGATTTGGCCAGAACTGAAAATTATCAAAAGGGTGAAAACAGTCCCAAGAAGCGTGCAAATCCTGAGAATATTGACTTGGGAGATTACTTTAGGGATTAAAGAAATTCCCACTAAATACCCTAAAATGGTAAACCCAAGGGTAAATGAAGGAAAGACTTTGGCTTCCATCAAACCAATTCCAAATGAATTGGCGTAGCCAATTACCGTGTCAATTGCAATTACTTGCGTACCAACATGAAGGAAGATTGCAAATGCACCTAAAATCAAATGCGGAAACTGAATAATTGAAGTCTTGGAGGAATTTGCCTCTGCCACTGCTTCACTTTCTTGGTCTGTATCAATCTCAGGAAGTGGAGAAAAACGGACCAGTATACCCAGCAATAATAAAACTGTTCCCACCACTGCGTAAGGCGTAATAACGCGTTGAATTAATTCATCCAATACCGCCTCTTTTTCTAATGCTCCCATACTTTCCAATTGCTTGAAAAGTTCTGTATCCCCCACTCTTAAGATCACTGCGGCAAATATGATTGGAGCGAGGATTCCAGCTCCTTTATTGAAGATCCCCATCACGCTAATTCGCTGTACTGCTCGATCTTTTGGTCCTAAAACGGTAACATATGGGTTGGCTGCAGTTTGAAGAACTGCTAGGCCTGTTCCAAGTGTAAAAAGGCCAAGAAGAAATACCTCATAAGTTCTTCCTAAAGCTGCCGGAATGAATATATAGGCTCCAATTGACATAATGAAAAAGCCTACCATCATTCCTTTTTTAAAACCTACTGCTTTCAGTAAGTAGGAAGAAGGAACAGACATTACCAAGTAGGAAATGTAAAAAGCAAATGCAACGAGATAGGAATCGAAATTGCTTAGCGTAAAGGCGATTTTAAAATATGGGATCAGGATTGCGTTGACCCAAGACACAAAGCCAAATACAAAAAATAAAACTCCAATGATTCCAATTGAGATCCAGGTATCTTTTTGACTGAGTGACTCCGCCTTTACGGCATTTGATTTTGATTGCATTGGGCTTTGTTAGTACCTGAGCTTGAATATCTCCAAAGGAAGTTTTGAGATTTTCTTTAAATACAAAATTTTTTCTCAGCAAAACAAGCGTGTTTCGATCAGTTGGTAGAAAGTAGTGACGAGGACCCTTCGTCTAAAAATAATTGGCAATTTGAATGTGACTGAAGAATAGAAGCGGGATGAATGGGGCTGATTTCACCTGTTGCACAATTTTTTACAGCTTCTGCCTTACGGACATCAGGAACAGAGCAAATCAAAGCTTTTGATTTCATGATTTGATGAATGGACATGCTAATTGCCTGTTTTGGTACTACTTCCAAACTTGGAAACCAGCCTTCTCCAAATTGCTGTTTTCTACATGCTTCGTCAAGATTTACTACGATATAGGGTTCTTTGGTTTCAAAGTCAGCAGGTGGGTCATTAAATGCCAAATGTCCGTTTTCTCCAATTCCTATAAAAGCAACATCAATTGGGTGCTTTTGAATTAAATTTCCCAATCTGGCACATTCTTCAACAGGGTTAACTTCTCCATTGATTAGATGATAGTGCTTCAGTTGGGGTAAATGTTTGAAAAATCGCTCTGTTAAATACTTTCTGAAGCTTGCTGGATGTGTGACGGGAAGGTTTAAATATTCATCTAAATGAAACACGGTCACTTTTGACCAATCAATTGTCTGATCAACCAGCAGTTGTTTTAAAGTCTCAAACTGACTGGTACCAGTAGCTAAAATGATGTTTGCAAATCCTTGTTCTTTAATAGCAGTTTTGATCAAAGCCGTTCCCAGGATTCCTGCTAACCTCCCTAATTCAGCTGGATTTTTACAAATTATACTATTCATAGTGTTTGAAATTAATGTTGGGCATTATTCACTTTCAAAATATCAACAAAAAATAAGATTAAAGAATCTCCACGTTATCTGGACATTTAATTTAAATGTAAAGACTTACTTTTAAGGCGTCTTTAATTTCAATTTATGGTGAGATTTATCATTGGATTTCTTGCAGCAGCGCTTCTGATCGGTGGAATTTGGTTTCTTTCTGCGAGAAATGCCTCAAAGGAAGAGTTGGAGGCAAATACCAGCTTAATCCAACAGCAAATTCAACAAGTGGGAAAACTCATCGTAACTGAGGGTTATTATTCTCAAGTTTTTACTTATAAAAATTCCCAGAAACTTTTTTTAAACCTGATTAGTGCAGACAAAAAAGCATTGGTTGTGGCTAATACAAAAGCCACTGTCGAATATGACCTTCGAAAGTTGCAAACTGAACTCGATGTCGAAAATAAGACCATCAGGATTATTTCTATTCCAGATCCTGTTTTGCAGATTTATCCCGAATTTGAATATTATGATGTGACGCAGGATTATTTAAATCCATTTGAAGGGAAAGATTACAACACGATTAAATCTCAAATCACCTCACAAATCCGAGCAAAAATTGAGGCCTCCGATCTAAGAAAAGATGCCAGAGAAAGGCTCATGGCAGAACTAGCCAATTTATTTGTGCTCACCAAAACCTTGGGTTGGACTTTAACCTATGAAGAAGAAATCATCAGCAGCCCTGAGCAACTTAATCTTTTGAATAAGTAAATTCCGGTATTTATAATTAGCTATTTTTTAGTGAGTTAAGCGATTTCAGGTTTAGTTAAATTTATCTCTTCTCCAACCTTTAATTCTCCTTCCCATTTGCTGACAGCAGTGGTAGCTAATCCGTTGCCCAACACATTTGTCGCACTTCTAAACATATCACAGAAGTGATCAATTGGCAAAATCAATGCAATTCCTTCTACTGGGATATCAAACATTCCACAAGTGGCTGCAACGACCACGAGACTTGCTCTCGGTACTCCGGCAACCCCTTTACTACTTAGCATAAGTACTAGGAGCATGGTTAATTGCGTAGCTAAATCCAGCTCAATCCCATAAACCTGCGCAATAAATATGCTGGCAAAGGTCATGTACATCATGCTTCCATCCAGATTGAAAGAATAACCTAGAGGAAGAATAAAGGAAACGATTCGCTCATTACAACCAAAGGCTTTGAGTTCTTCTGTAAGTTTTGGAAACACTGCTTCGGAGCTAGTGGTACTAAAAGCAATTACCATTGAGCCAAAAAGACGTCGCAATAATTCCCAAAGTCGCTTGCCAAGGACTAAGTAACCGACAAGCATCAATACCAGCCAAAGGACAGCAATACCAGAAATAAAGGCTCCAAAATAGCGCGCATAGGTCAAAAGAATTCCTAATCCTCGGGTAGCAATAACTGCTGAAATTGCACCAAAAACTCCAAGTGGTGCCGTCATCATTACATAGCCCACCATTTTGAGTACGACATGTGCGACTACATCCAAAGCTTTTATTAAAGGATAACCCACCTTTCCCATTCCAGAAAGCGCAATTCCAAAGAAAATGGAAAACACCACCAATTGAAGTATTTCATTGGTAGCCATGGCTTCGACCACACTTTTGGGAACGATATGCTCCACAAAATTTTGTAACGAGAAGTTTTGGGTTTTTCCTGTTACATCGGCAATGGCTGAAGAATCCGCGATTTCTAAATTCATTCCAACGCCTGGTTTGAAATAATTGACCATTACTAGGCCAATCAATAACGAAACTAGAGAAGCTGTAAAAAACCAAATCATTGATTTTCCACCCAATCGGCTAACAGCTTTTACATCCCCAAGCTTAGCAATCCCCACTACCAAGGTGCTGAATACCAAAGGAGCAATTATCATCTGCACTAAGCGGATAAAGATGGTTGCCAGAAGTTTGATGTTGGAACTATAGGTGATGATGTAGTCTTGCTGACCGGTAGAATGAATAAAATAACCTACTGTAACTCCCAGTAGCATCGCCCCAATAATGGAGTAAGTAAGAAAATTATTTTTCATAAATAGAAAGGCGATTCATTTTTTGCCAAGCAAAGTAAATGAATAGATTTCATCAATTTTTCATGTGTAATCTTTGTGCTAAAAGTATTTTTTGAGCAACTGTTCCTAGAATTATAGAAGACTATAATTCAATGACTTATAGATTTTATTATTCCGTCGGAAAAATAATTTTCAAAAAAATAAAACTGAATTTTTCTAAATTCAATTTGTCGAGTCAGATCCTATTTTTATTTATCCCAATTCTAGAAAATTCATTCGCTATGAGGAAGCATTTTTTCTTAATTATGACTTTGGTCTATTGGCTGTTTATGGTGGTCGGATTCTCTGATAATTGGCTTTATGATATAGGGCAAGCAAGCAATTCTGTTCTAAAATTCATGATCCATGCTTTTTTTGCATTTGCTTGGTTTTCTTTGCTTTTGGCCCAATCGGTTTTGATAAGTTTTGGGAATTTAAGACATCATAAAAAATTAGGAATTGCAGGGTTTGTGATTTTTCCTGCGATGTGCCTGAGTATCGGATATATTTATGGGGTAAGATATTTAGAATTAGGCTATTTGGCACCGCTTTCCAAAATGGTAATAGCCCAGGTTTTCTATGCGGTAATTTTAACTACGCTCAGTTTTATTTACCGAAAAAAGGCACCAATCAAACACAAAAACTATATGATTTTGGGTTCATTTT
>JAHEBE010000216.1 GCA_024642365.1 Algoriphagus sp. | reverse complement strand
AAATAAAGATTAAAAGAGCGGATGCTGAAAACACGCTATTCGAGGGAGAAAAATCCTTGAACTTGGTTGTCTCCTGTGAATCTGCTAATGGGTTTAATGACTTAATCCTCAAAGAATTTTTATGTTACAAATTCTATGAAAAGGTAAGTCCATATCATTTTCAAACAAGACAGGTCAAATTAAGCCTTACTGATATTCGGGGCAAAAAATCAAAAACGCATGAGCTTGTTGCTTTTTTGGTGGAGGAAGATGACAAAACCGCAGAAAGCTTTGGTGGAATAATTTCTGAAGCTAAAATCACCCCTCCTAATTTGATCAATGATACCATCGCCTTGAAACAGGATATTTTCTCATTTATGATTGGCAATACGGATTGGTCCAACACGGTCCAACATAATGTGAAAATTATGGAGCGGAAGGCTACAAGTCTTATTCCTATCCCCTATGATTTTGATTTATCTGGATTTGTCAGTGCGCCTTATGCGCTTCCTTACGACTACCTACCGATCAAAACTGTTCAGGAAAGGCTTTATCAAGGGATCTGTAGAAATCCTGAATTGGTCAACTACGTTAGAAATCAATTTCTGGAAGAAGAAAATGCCATGCTTGAAATATTGGAATCGTATCAAAATCAAATTCAGGCAAGTCAATATAAAAACGCAAGAAATTACCTCATGGGCTTCTTTGAAATTATTAAAAATGAGGAGCAATTTTCAAGTCAAATCAGTACCAAATGCATTCCATCCACTTTTTGAATAAGTGGATAAAATCACCTTCAAATCAAATCGTTAAGCTCCAACCTTTATAATTTTACGAGTTAGAATGAAACCTACAATCATCATCGGCGGCGGAATCGTTGGCCTTTTCTCTGCTTATTTCTTACAAAAGGAAGGAATAGAAGTGACTCTCATCGATCGCACTGACCTGAAGGACAATTGTTCTACAGGAAATGCGGGCATGATTGTCCCCAGCCATATTATTCCATTGGCCGCTCCAGGGATGATTAGTAAAGGAATTGGGTGGATGTTTTCCTCCAAGAGTCCATTTTATATTCACCCAAGACTGGATTATAAACTTGCACAGTGGTGTCTTTTGTTTTTCAAAGCAGCAAATGAAAAGCAAGTCAAAAGAGCCATACCTTTTCTCAAAAACCTAAGTTTACTCAGTAAGGCGCTTTATTCAGAATTCAAAGTAGAGCACCCAGATGCTGCGATTGCTTTGGTAGAAAAAGGCTTGATGATGGCCTATCAAACTGAATCGGTAGAAAAGGAAGAAATAGAATTCGCCCATTTGGCTCGAAAGTATGGCCTTGAAGCTGAGATTCTAAATCAAGCAGATATCAAAAAAGTGGAGCCAAACTTAGATTTAAAAGTACGCGGGGCAGTACTTTTCCCGGGTGATGCACATTTGGATCCTGGAGCTCTTTATGGGTTTTTGAAAAACTACCTCGAAGCAAAGGGAGTCAAATTTCATTACAATACCCAGGTATTAGGTTTTGAAAAAAGAGGATCCAAGGTAGAGGCAGTGCTAACAGACCAAGGTAAATTTGAAGCGGAAAAAGTGTTGCTTTGTGGCGGATCTTGGTCAGGCGAACTTGGGAAAATGCTGGGATTTTCTTTGCCTATGATGGGCGGAAAAGGATATTCTTTTATTCAAGAAAATAGACCTGAAATCAAACAAGCGACGATTTTGACAGAAATGAAAGTCGCTGTAAGTCCTTATGGAAATCAAGTGAGATTTGGCGGTACAATGGAAATAGCCGGCACCAATCAGTCGATTAACTTAAATCGGGTCAAGGGAATTTTCGAATCAATCAATCGGTATTACCCGGATTTTGAATCCAAATTTCCCCAAGAAAATCAAATCTGGAAAGGGCTTCGACCTTGCTCACCAGATGGCTTGCCTTACATCGGGTTTGCTCCTGGGACTACCAATGTTTTGGTAGGAAGTGGACATGGTATGATGGGAATTTCTTTGGCTCCTGCAACTGGTAAAATCCTAAGCCAACTTCACCAGCAAAAAGATGCATCGATAGCGATTCAAGGGTTTGAAGTTGGGAGGTTTGCTTGATGAAAGTCCACTAACAATTTTCGAGTATTCCAATGTCAAATTTTTTCATTTTGAGGAATGCCTCCATGACTTTTTGACTTTTCTGTGGGTCTGCCATCAATGTTGAAAGAATCGCTGGAACTACTTGCCAAGAAATCCCGAACTGATCTTTCAGCCAACCACATTGGCTTTCAGATCCACCTTCGGTTAGTTTGCTCCAATAGAAATCAATTTCTTCTTGGGTATCGCATGTAATTACGAAAGAGATCGATTCGTTGAAATTAACCCCATGCATGATCCCGCTATCCATTGCTGCGAATAATTGCCCGTTGAGTTGGAATTGAGCATGGTTGATTTTTCCTGCTTGATCTCCATGTTCAGCTCCATATCGCGAAACAAATTTTAATTCGGAATCAGAAAAAATGGAACTATAGAAATTGATGGCTCGCTCCGCATTTCCAAAATTTGAGTCCGAAAACATCAGCGTTGGCCTAAATAGCTGCGGATTATCTTCATTTTGATCAAGCATCAATTGCCAATTGACTCCAAATCGATCCTGAATCCAACCGTAAAAGGAACTCCAAGGATAATCCTGAAGTGGCATTCGAACCTGCCCTCCTTCGAGCATTCCATCCCAAATGGCTTTCAATTGCGCTTTGCTGCCGGAGTTAATAAAGAATGAAATCGAAGCATTAAAAGTAGAATTCTTGTTCCCATTTAGGCACATGAACTTTTGACCTCCTGTCGAAAAATTAGCTAGAAAATGATTCTGATCAAGGATTTTAGAATCAGGAAGAATACTGCAATAAAACGCTGCAGCAGCCTGTGCATCTGAATCAAACCATAGACAAGGGAAAATCTGATGTTTCATAGATTTTAAGATTTAAATACTTTCTGCGTAGCGCTTAAAATTATCCAGAATTGCCTGCCAACCTTGCCTTTGAAGTTCGACCGAATTTTCATGCTCTGGATCGAAAGTTTCGGTCACCAAAACACCATTCCCTTGTTTTTCAAATAGGATAGAAACTTCCCTTCCGTCAGGGAGCACATAGGCAATCAATTTTTCAGTTTCCACTTTTTGATAAACTCCTTCAAAGTCAAATCCGAAACTCCCATCTCGTGCTTCCATTCGGTAATTAAATTTACCTCCAACTTTCAAATTGTTCTTGGCAAAAGGTGTATGCCAATCCGGTGAGGCATTGTTCCATTTTTTCACATGAACTGGTCTAATCCAAACTTTCCAAACGATTTCGAGTGGTTTTTCAATCCATGCGGAAATGGAAATAGGAGCTAAAGAATTCATAAGGCAAGGTGTTTATGGAAGGAAGTTAGGGAAATGCCAATCCAGAATATTCAATTGAGAGAAATTTTATAGCCTTCCTGAAAAACATTTTTTCATCCCTTCAAATCGAGCTATTCCACTTTTAATACCTTGAACTTTTCGCTTGTCCCATTTTCATTGATCGCCTCAATGGAAAAGTAATAAGTCTTAGTCCGATCCAAGGTTTTCAACCAATATTCATTTCCTCCTAACACCATAATCGAAGTATAGAGCTTATCAGGAGCTGTTCCATAATAAATATGGTAAGCATAAGCATCATCCATTGGTGACCATTTGAGGTAGGCGCTTCGCTTGTCTTTTTCAGTTCGGAAAACCATAAAATCCTTTACTTTTTCGGGTTTTTCACCACCGGCATTTCCAAAAATCCTAAATCCACTTATGGCGAACTTTCCTGTCGGCATGTGGATATTTTCAAGTTTGATAAATCGGGTTTTTATAGGCTGCTCCAATTCAATATAGGCATGCGGAACGTCTGTCTGGTTATTGCTTTTATCATGCAACACTTGCCATTTTTTTCCATCCAGCGAATGATAAATCACATACTGATGGAATTGGTCTGTCCGCTTGCCTAGCCGATCCTGATCCACATCCTGATCTGCATAGTTGATCTGAATTGCATGGACCGTACTTACATTTCCCAAATCGGATTGAATCCACTCCCCTTTATCACCACTTTGCGCACTCCAATAGGTTTTAATATCCTCATCATTTGATTTATTGGCCGTGTATCCTCCCAAAGTAGAGGAGACAGCAATTGGTTTATTGTAATTCAAAAGCATCCATCCAGTGAATTCACCTGCCTTTTCGGAGTTTGGCAAATAGTGCGGATAATCTCCAAAAGTGGTATTACTCCACATCACATCATCCTCATCAAACCCTGCTGGCCAGATACCCAAGCGACGCTCGAAGTTATTTTTCACCGAAACCATCATGGTGCTGACATGCCAATAGTTGCCTTGATTATCCTGGAAGGTGCTTCCATGTCCTGCGCCTCTGGCAAATCCTCCCAATTTCATACTTAAGGGGTCTGATTGCGGAACAAAAGGCCCTAGGGGACTGGATCCCACCACTACCCCATCCGAGTAGCCACTTATTTCCGTTCCCGGAGCACCGTATTGGAGATAGTATTTTCCATTGTGCTTGGTCATGTGAGCCCCTTCCATAAAAGGATCTAAAAAAGTATTATCCATGTGTTCTCCAAATCGTTGCCAACCATATTTATCCGGCTCCAAGAGATACATTTCTTTCCGTGTTTTGAGCGGATTCAAGGTATTTCGATCCAACTCTATTCCATATAAGGGATATCGATTGGAACTTCCATTGTACATATAGAGCCGACCATCATCATCCGTGAAAAAATCCGGATCCCAGCCACCGATTTCAAATTTCTCAACCAGGGGCTTCCATTCATTGGATTCAGGATCACTACTCTCCCAAATTGTGAAATCACTTTCATAGGTTGATCCCATCACAATCACTTTGTCTCCAAGAATTCCCACCGCAGGAGCGCAAAGTTCATCATACACCTTATTCCAAGGCTGGAGAAATAATCGGGAATGAAAATCCCAGGTGGACATATCCTTAGAAGTCCAATACCCCCACTGGTTCGTGGAAAAAAGGATAAACGTCCCTTTGAAATTTACAATAACCGGATCTGCCGTAGCCCGATGCCTACCCCATTCGGAGAAATTTGGAATTGGGGTATAGCCGTAATCAAGATCAATAGGATTACAATAGGTGCTTTGCTGAGCTTGAACTGTGCAAACAATGCACACAAAAAAGATCATAAAATAAGTAAGCTTCATGCGCTGGGGATTTAGGGAGAGTATCTAAATCTACACATTGCTTTTCAGACTGTCGAATGGGAAAAGAAAAAGACACTGATATCAGTGTCTTTGAAATTTATAGGAAAAGGACATGAATTAGTGGCTATTGACTACGAGCCCTACGGGAGTACCGACGACTCCATGAGGC
>JAHEBE010000215.1 GCA_024642365.1 Algoriphagus sp. | reverse complement strand
TAGTCAAACCTGCTTTCCCAATTGATTTTTTTAATTTCAAGAATGTACTTTCAATACCTGAATCACACAAGACAAATGCTGCTAGTAGGTTTTTTTACCTGCTTGAGTTTTGTTGCTTTTTCTCAGGATAAGGAAGAAAAAAAATCAAACTTTTCCCTCCGTGGATTTATGGATGTTTATTATGGATATGATTTCCAAGATCCAAATTCTGGGGAACGATATCCTTTTCTATATAATCACAATCGGAAAAATCGGTTGGCAGTAAATTTAGCGCTAATCCTCGCCAACTATGAAAAAGAACGAATCCGAGCAAGCCTAGGCCTTCAACAAGGAACTTATGCGCAAGACAATTACAGCTCAGAACCAAAAGGTCTTCGATGGATTCATCAAGCAAATGTGGGCTATGCGCTCAACTCTGAGAAAACCGTGTGGCTGGATGCCGGAGTTTTACCTTCTCATATCGGATTTGAAAGTGCCATTTCTACTGAAAACCTAACGCTTTCACGCTCGATCATTGCAGAAAACAGCCCCTATTTTGAAACAGGAATTCAACTCAGTTGGCAAAAAAATGAGCGTTGGTATTTTGCATTACTTTACTTGAATGGCTGGCAGCAGATACAGGGAATCCCGGGCAGAAACAAGCCTTCTTTTGGTACGCAAGCGACATTTACTCCTAGTCCCAAACTTAAAATTAATTGGAGTACTTTTTTGGGAACTGACCAAAACAATGCAGCAGGCACCATGCTTTATTTTAGCAATTTCTTTGCTGACATGAGCCTTGGAAGTGGCTGGAGGCTAATTGCTGGATTGGATGTAGGCACTCGTACACTGGAAATGGAGTCAGCTCGAAATTGGTGGGGAAGCTCCTTGATTTTGCATAGACAAATTTCCGAACGAATTGCGACAGCCATTAGATACGAATATTATCAGGATCCATTTCAAGCAATTGCTGCCAGCACTATTAATGAAGGAATTCAAACTGGAGGATTTTCACTGAATACGGATTGGAATATGACCAAAACCCTTACTTTTCGAATAGAAGGAAAGTACTTCAAAGCCCCAAGTGAATTCAACTTGGGGGTACCAAATGGATCAAATACTAATTTCTTTTTGCTTGGCTCGCTAGCATGGAATTGGAAAAGAAATAAGGCAAATTAGAATATTAAGAAACAAAAGATGAACTATGAATCTTTAATGTATGTGCACCTCCTTACTGTTGTGCCTTGTGTTTTTATCGGAGGATATTTACTTGCCGCACGCAAAGGAGGGATTTTTCATCGACGGCTTGGAGCAATCTATATGATGCTGATGCTTGGCACGGCAATCATCACTTTATTTATTCCAGCAGGCGTTGGTCCTCAGTTTTTAAATCATTTTGGATACCTCCATATCCTTAGCTTTATTGTCATTTGGACCGTTCCAACTGCATTTTTCGATATCAAAAAAGGGAAGAGAAGATCGCATCAACGAAAAATGATCATCCTTTATATCAGTGGAATAATAATAGCAGGGGGATTTACATTCTTCCCTGGGAGGTATCTTTATCAATTGTTTTTTGGATAACAACAAATACTTCTTTTTAATAAAAATTTGAAGTCTTATGTGATTTTTTAAGCTTGACTGCGAATCATTAGAAAAAGCTTCAAACATGAGTTTATCTGAACCAGAACTTTCCAAGCAGTTTATCTCCCTCCTCGAAAAGAATAAAGGGATTCTTTATAAAGTGGCCCGTACCTATGCCACTGGAGAAGAGGAGATCAAAGACTTGATTCAAGAAATTTCAGTTCAAGTTTGGAAGGCCTTCCCAAAGTTCGACCCGAACTATAAATTTTCCACATGGCTCTATCGAATCGCACTGAATGTGGCGATTTCGAATCTCAGGAAAGAACAAAAACGAACGTCTTCTACGACATCAATCTCTGAAGGATTCATCCAACTAGCTATGCCAGACAATGATCCACAAGAGGAAAAAATCAGCCTTTTGTATCAAGTAATCGGCGAGTTGAAACCTTTTGACAAAGCGCTGATTCTTCTTTATTTGGAGGAAAAATCCTATGCTGAGATCGCCGAAATAATGGGAATCACCGAATCCAACGTAGCCACAAAACTCAGTCGACTGAAAAAAATCATCAAAGAAAATATCCAAAAAATAAACCAACTCTAACCATGAATGATCAGGAAATATTAAACCTCTGGAAGGCACAAGACCTCAAAATCGAGCGAGTCATGGCCATCAATTCTCAACTGCTAAAAGAGCAACTCGCCCAGAAATCTAAGCGAGCGCTGTTCGGATTCAAAGCCGAAAAAATCACGGGGCTCATCTTCGGGATCCCTTATGTGATTATACTCGGAGCGATCATCAGCTTTTCGTTGTCAGTCAGTAGCCTCTCTGGAAATTACTTCTTGATATCCATCATTGGAATTTTTCTGATCAATTTAAAAATCCTAGTGGATTACATGCGCCATTTGGTTTTGAGCTATCAGATTGATTTCTCCGGAGCGGTGTCTGATATCCAAAAGCAACTGCTCGACCTACGGCTGTCTCTGATCCGAAGTGTCCGGTACATTGGATTCCAACTTCCCTTTTACAGTACATTACATCTGGACAGTTCTTGGTTTCCGAGTCAGGCTAATATTGGCGGAATCATTATCCAAGCTATCATTACCCTTAGTTTCACGGCACTTGCCATTTGGATTTTTATGAATTTTAAGCCGGAAAATACTGAGAATAAGCTGATCCAAAAGCTACTCTTCATCGCTGGGATAAAGGAGGTAGATCAATCCCTTAAACAATTAGAGGAGTGGAAAAGAGATTAGTCAAATTTTCTAAAAGTTTTCTTCAATTCTGTGTGAGAGCTAGGAATAAAGAGCAACTTGTTTCTTAATTAAAGCGTGTAATGCTAAAATCAAATCTAAATCTCTTCCTTTTTGAAGCTTTTTAAAAAAATATTTTGTCATAGTAGTAGTAATTTCTCCTCAAAAAAACTCAGTCAATATCAAATGAAAAAACTATTATTCCTAAGTCTACTACTGATCGCTTTTTCTTGTGGGGAGCAAAATGAAAAACCAAATGTTCCATTAAAAGACCAAATTTCTTTGACTGCTTTAGGTTTAAATGGCAGAGTAGTAAACAAGTTAATCAACTATAATTCAAAGTTAATTGCAGCAACTGACGATGGACTCTATGTGAGTGACTTTTCTTCGAATTGGGTAAAAATGGGTTTGCAAAACACTCATGTAATAGATATCTCGATCATCAATGCCAATGTTATAGTCTGCTCAGTGACAGATAATCTCCTTCAAGAAAATCCCAGGCTTGTCCAGTCATTAGATTTTGGACAATCTTGGTCTGTGATAAAAAGTAATTTTGGTAATGGTAATCCTGAAATCGTGCATGCTTTACAATACAATCCTAAATCAAATTTACTATTTGCCACGGGATATGATGCGCTTGCAAGTTCTGTTGATAATGGGCAAACCTGGGTGCTTAAGTCCGGTTCGTGGAATGCGATTGCAAAAGGATTATTCGCGATTAATATTAATCCAGCGAATGATGAGATCTGGACTGGTGGGCAAAATGGAATCGAAAGTCAAGTCATACAACATTCTCGTCCTGATGGAACATTAATTAATGATTGGAATAAAAAAATCCCAAGTCCTAGCACAGTTGAAACCATTGTTTTTAAAAATGATGGTTCCAATCAAATGATTATGGGATGTGAAGGGGGTATTTTGTCTACAAAAAATGATGGGCTTACTTGGCAAAATCTATACGCTGCACCTGAGGGGACTGCAAGGTTTTATTATGGCTTAGTCTTCGACAATTTGAACCCAAAAAAAATAATCGCTGCAAGCTTTGATAAACCTAGAGATATCCCTCAGCCATTAATGCTTCATGTTTCAAATGATCTTGGCGCTACTTGGGATTTCGCCTCCATTTCAATTCCTGAACAATTTGGAGGTGCAAGATGCATGATTCAAACTCAAGAAAATGGTCAAACCGTTTTATATATTGGACTATATTTAGGTGGCGTTTACAAAATTACAATGAAATAAAAGACCGGTTTTTCCAGTTTCAAAATAACTCTCACTTTTGAATTCTAATCCCCCGGCTGAAAAGAAAGCAATTGGTATTTTCGAGAAGCTAAAGACTTTCGATTTGACTTAAATATTCCTCTGCCTGAGCTAGAGTTTCACCTTTATTTTTCATTTTATCCCAAGTGCGGTAGGCCATTCCTATTCGAGGATTTTTCTCAAGTTTGTCTCGATTTCGATCGTAAAAATGCCAGTAAAGCGAGTTAAAAGGACATGCTCCATCACCGGTTTTTTTGTTTGAATCGTATGCACAATGGCTGCAGTAGTTTCCCTGCTTTTTGATGTAGTTCGCTGAGGAGACATAAGGCTTTGTCCCCACAATCCCCCCATCTGCAAATTGGCTCATACCTCGTGTATTGGTGATTTCTACCCATTCAATCGCATCAATGTAGATCCCGAGATACCATTGATCGACTTCGTTTGGGTTAATTCCCGCCAGCAGCATAAAATTTCCCGTGACCATCAGCCGTTGAATGTGATGCGCATAAGCCAAGTCCAGCGACTGCATGATCGAATGACTCAGACACTTCATTTTGGTCTTCCCTGTCCAAAACCATTCAGGAAGCTTTCGATCGTGACCGAAGAAATTCATATCGCCAAAATCAGGCATTTTGGCCCAATAAATCCCTCGCATATACTCTCGCCAACCTATCACCTGACGAATAAATCCTTCTACTTGAGCGATACTGATTTCCGCCTGATTTTCCTTCCAGTGTTCTTCTACTTTTTGGACTACTTCTAAGGGGGAAAGCATTTTTGAGTTCATCGCAAAACTCAGTCTTGAATGAAAAAGGTAGGGATCCCAAGTAGTGAGCGCATCTTGATAATCCCCAAAATGGACCAATAGATTTTCGCAAAAGTGATCCAAAACCTCAAGCGATTCAGTTCGGCTTGTCGGCCATGAAAATGCCGCTTCATCAACTGTACCAATAGTCTTAACACCGCAGCGGTTGAGCATCTGTATGATTTCTTTTACTTCTTTGTGGTGGAGTTTTGGTTTCCGTAAAAGGCGTTTGTCCTTGAGCGCTGATCGATTCTCTGCATCAAAATTCCACTTTCCTCCGACAGGCTCTTTGCCTGCCATTAGGATGTCAAAATCCTTCCGCATCTGTCGATAAAAAGTCTCCATGAGATAGGTTTTCTTTCCTTTGAAAAAGTCCTTCAAAAAAGCCCTTTCGGTCAAAAAATGCTCGCTATCCACCGATCGGCAGGGAATCTCCAGTTTTTCGCAGATCTTCTTGAGTTGTTTATCCAGTCGATATTCATCTGGAAGTTGATATTCAAA
>JAHEBE010000214.1 GCA_024642365.1 Algoriphagus sp. | reverse complement strand
TAAAGGTGAAGAAAACACCTACATCCTAGCTTGGACAACTACGCCTTGGACACTTCCTTCAAATTCAGCTTTGGCGATTGGAGAGAATTTGGATTATGTGAAAGTGAAGACTTTCAACCCATATACATTTGATGCCTGCACCGTGATTTTGGCAAAAGCTCGGATGAGTGCCTACCTTAATCCGAAGGCTGCTGAACTGAAATTAGAGGACTATAATCCAGGTGATAAACTGATTCCTTTTGAGGTGATCGGAGAAATGAAAGGTAAGGATATGCTAGGTTGGGAATATGAGCAGCTCTTCCCAATCGAAGAAATCGCGCTTCCTCATCCAGCATTTACAGTTGTCTCTGGTGACTATGTGACTACTGAAGATGGTACAGGTATCGTTCATTTAGCGAAGGCATTTGGTGCGGATGACTTCCGAACTTTGGTACAAAATAATGTGCCGGGTGTATTTGTGAAAGATGAAAAAGGTGCTGATTTACCATTGGTAGATAAGCAGGGAAAATTTCTCCCAATTGTGGGAGAATACCTAGCTGCGAAAATGGCAGCTCATCAAATCACTGCTCATAAAGTGTTTGGAGCCTCGGACTTCTATGTCAAAAACTATTTGGAAGAAGACGAGAATTTGCCTGAATACAAAAACACAGACGTGATCATTTCGATCATCCTGAAGAATGAAAATAAGGCCTTCAAGGTCGAAAAATACGAACACACCTATCCGCATTGTTGGCGAACAGATATGCCTGTATTGTACTATCCGATGGATAGCTGGTTTATCAAAACTACCGCACACAAAGAGAGATTAGTAGAGTTGAATAAGACGATTAATTGGAAACCTGAAGCTACAGGGACCGGTCGATTTGGGAATTGGCTCGAAAATTTGGTGGATTGGAATCTGAGTAGATCTAGATTTTGGGGAACACCACTTCCGATCTGGAGAACAGAAGATGGATCTGAGGAAAAATGCATTGGTTCTATTGCGGACTTGGAAGCTGAGATTAGCGCGTCAATTGCGAAAGGCTTTATGGAGAAATCTCCCTATGCTGACAAAGAGATAGATTTGCATCGGCCCTATGTCGATGACGTGATTTTGGTTTCAGATAAGGGTGAGAAAATGTTTCGAGAGCCAGATCTTATTGATGTTTGGTTCGATTCAGGTGCGATGCCTTATGCGCAGTGGCATTTCCCTTTTGAAAACGAAGAGATTTTCAAAGCCAATTATCCTGCGGATTACATCGCGGAAGGTGTGGATCAGACACGTGGTTGGTTCTTTACCCTCCATGCAATAGCAGTGATGTTATTTGATAGCGTAGCATTTAAAAATGTTATTGCCAATGGATTGGTGTTGGATAAAAATGGAAACAAAATGTCCAAGCGATTGGGCAATGCGGTAGATCCATTCAAAACCATCAAAGAATATGGCCCGGATGCGGTTCGCTGGTACATGCTAAGCAATGCCAACCCTTGGGACAATTTGAAATTCAACCTGGATGGAGTTACAGAAGTGCAGCGCCGCTTCTTTGGGACTCTTCAGAATACCTATAATTTCTTTGCTCTTTATGCCAATTTAGATGCTTTCGTTTATGACCCGGCCAAAGCTGTTCCTGTAAAAGAGCGTGCTGAACTGGATCAATGGATTGTCTCCAAATTGCAGACTTTGATCGCTGAGGTAGAAGCGGCCATGGATAATTATGATGTCACGAAGGCGACTCGCGCGATCATGGATTTTACCGTAGATCAGCTTTCCAATTGGTACGTTAGACTTGCCAGAAAAAGATTCTGGAGAGGGGAAATGAATGCGGATAAGCAGGCTGCTTATGAGACCCTTTATGAAAACTTGTTGAGTCTTTCTCAATTGATGTCTTCATTTGCGCCGTTCTATTCCGATTGGTTATTCCAAAACTTAACTGAGGCAGGAGATTCTACAATCGAGTCCATACACCTGACAGATTGGAAAAAATCAGACGCGAATCTGATCAATACCGATTTGGAGGAAAGCATGGAGTTGGCACAGACAATTTCTTCGCTTGTCCACTCGCTGCGAAAGAAGGAAAAAATGAAAGTTCGTCAGCCTCTTCAGCGAATCTTAATTCCGGTATTAAATGCGAAAACCCAAGCGCAAATCAAACATGTCGAAGAACTGATCAAATCAGAAGTCAATATCAAAACCATCGAATACATTGACGACGCCTCTGGAATTTTGGTGAAAAGTGTGAAACCAAATCTTCCTGTTTTGGGTAAAAAGTTAGGTCCAAAGATGAGATTTGTCGTTGCGGCGATCAATGCTTGGGGTCAAAATGAAATTGCCGAAATCGAGCGTGCTGGTAAAATTGCTGTTTCTGTGGAGGGAGAGTCACTAGAGTTGCTTTTAGCCGAAGTTTTGATCAGCTCTGAGGATATTCCTGGCTGGTCTGTGGCTTCCGATGCGGGAGTGACTGTTGCTTTGGATGTGACTTTGACAGAAGAATTGAAGCAAGAAGGAGTGGCTCGGGACCTAGTCAACCGAATCCAAAATCTCAGAAAAGATATGGGCTTGGAGGTTCAGGATAAAATTAAAATTCACTTATCAGATGACCATGAATTAGTCAATGCGGCAGTTGCAGGATTTGGTTCCTACATCGAGGCGGAGACTCAAGCGGTAAGCTTGGGCTTTGATTCTAATTTGGAAAATGCATCTTTGCTGGAAATGGATGATTTTAACATTTCCATTAAAGTAGAAAAGGCCTAAGTTCATTATGAATAAATACTTCAAATATTTCGGAATTGCGCTTTTGGTAATTCTTTTAGATCAAACAGTGAAAATGTTGGTTCATTTTCAGATGGACTTTGGGACTCCTGGACAGATTCCAGTATTTGGTGATTGGTTCAAGCTACATTATACAACCAATCCAGGGATGGCATTCGGAATGGAGCTAGGTTCTGAATATGGTAAATTGCTCCTCACCTCTTTCCGATTGGTTGCAATGGTAGGGATTGGCTATTACCTCTATCACATCATTCTTAAGAAGCAGCACCCAGCTTATATCCTATGTATCGCCATGATTCTGGGTGGTGCAATCGGGAATTTGATTGATTCTATTTTCTATGGGATTTGGCTGAATAATGCACCATATGATGCGGCATCACCTTGGTTTCATGGACAAGTGGTAGATATGTTCTATTTCGATATTTGGGAGGGTTACCTTCCAGATTGGTTGCCGATTTGGGGAGGAAGTTATACCGCGCTTTGGCCGATCTTTAATGTGGCAGATGCCTCTATATTTATTGGTGTAGCGATCATTCTGATTTTCCAAAACCGATTTTTTCCGGAGAAAAAAACTTCAGATTTAAACTTGACCGAAGAAAGCCAAACTACTGAAGAGGCCTAATTTTCTTTAAAAAAATTCTATCCTCCTGGTTGATCTAATGATCAGTCAGGAGGATTTTTTTTGGCAATAAAAACTGCTGAATCAAAGAGATTGCCACTATTTTGATTAAATTTCCAATTGCTTTAATCGAAATCGGCAGGTGCTCATCTGTTTTTGCTCGCTTTTGAAAAAAGACTAAAGACCCCAGCCAAAAAATCAATGATAGTAGATTCCGAACAGCCCTTTCAAATAGTTTACTCCATTTATAGCCATGAATTCCTTGGTTTATTGATCGAGTCCTTTGTAGTTCAATTGGATGAAAAAGGAAGGCTCTCTTTGGCGCACCAAAATATCAGTTCCGCCAACGCCTCAGAATTTGATTCTGGTTTGGATAAAGCGGATTATGAATTGATAAAAATTATGGATTCCATGAATCCAGAGTTATTGGTCAAGCCAATGATCAAAAGAGGAAATATTCGGCCAAAGGATTATTTGGCTAAAATTTTTGAGCCAAAAACTGAAGACCTCAAAATTCAAGAAGCGCTTGCCTCAAAAATAGAAAAGAAGCGCGCTCAAATAATGCCTTTGCTGATTGGCAAACGGGTTTTTGAAATGGGAAGCGATGGAAATCCGGTTGGCAATGAGATCATCGTTAATGCCGAACGGGCAACTGTATTGTTTCACTTTCATAAAAATGAAGACAACACGCATTATTGGCCTTCCATTAAATTCAAAGGAGAAAAACTGGATTGGCAATATAAGGGTGGCTATTTGCTTTGTAATGAGCCAGCTTGGCTAGTCGTCAACGGACAGCTTTTTCAATTTGAAAAGGGGATTGATGGAAATAAGTTGAAGGCGTTTTTGAAGAAAAAATTTATCGTGATCGATAAGCGAATCGAGCCCAGTTATTACCGAGGTTTCATGAGCAATCTGATTTCTCAGTTTGATGTGGTTTCTCGAGGATTTGATATTCACGTCGAGCGGGGCACTCCCAAGGTTTTTTTAGTGATTAGTGAGTTGCCAGGAAATACTGGGAAGGATTTATTTGGTGCTGAAGGAGAGCGATTAGAAGAGGATAAAATTGTCTTTGACCTTCGATTTAAGTACGGAGATTATGATTTTCCAGTGCAGAGCCCCAATGGGGAATTGCTGGGGAATACCGTCCGTCTCGAAGAAAAGAATGAGCAGTATACTTTTTATAAAACCATCCGAAGTACTCAAAAGGAAAAGGCGTACCTGAAAATGCTACGGGATAAAGGCTTAGACTTTAAGATGGGGAAAGTCTCCCTCCCCAAAACGGAAGCATTTGAATGGCTAGGCGTTCAAGAGGATTTTCTCGATATCGAGCAAATCGGCGTCAAGCAAAAATCAAATCCAAAAGGGAAAGTTTACCATATTGGGAAAGCTCAAATATCTATAGAAGTCAAAGAAAATATTGACTGGTTTGATGTGAAGGCCTTGATCAAGTTTGGTCTTTATTTGGTGCCTTTCGCAAAACTCAGGAGACTTTTGCTTCAAGGAAAATCTGAATTTGAATTGCCAAATGGAGAGATTGCTGTGATCCCAGCTTCTTGGTTTGTAGACTATGCTGAACTTTTCAATTTCATGGAGGATCGCGGATCTGAAGATACGCTGGTACTTCGAAAGCATCATTTAGCCTTGGCTCAAGAGCTCGAGGCTGGCAACCTCATTCAAGTGACTTTGAGCCGTAAGCTTGAGAAACTCCGAAATTTTGAGGCAATTGAAGAGTATGAATTGCCTTCATCTTTCGATGGAACGCTCCGTCCCTATCAACAAGCGGGCTATAATTGGCTTCGTTTTTTGAATGAATTTAAGTTTGGCGGGTGCTTAGCAGATGACATGGGACTTGGTAAAACCGTCCAAACTTTGGCGCTGCTAGCCCATGAAAAAGAGGAGAACCCAACTTTTACTTCGCTACTTGTGATGCCCACCTCCCTGATCTATAACTGGGAACTGGAGGCCAAAAAATTTACGCCGGACTTAAAGATTTTGGTTTATGCCGGAACTCAACGCAATAAAGATCCTTGGAGATTTGG
>JAHEBE010000213.1 GCA_024642365.1 Algoriphagus sp. | reverse complement strand
TTGCTTCGAGCAAAAAGAGGTCTAAAGCCAACTGAGGAGGATAATTTTGCATTAAACAAAACTGAGTTTATTCAAAATGCCATTGGATCTATCTTTGATGTGATCAGCATTGCAGGCTGGGTTATCGGTGGATTTTCAATTTTGGTTGGTGGCTTTGGCATTGCCAATATTATGTTCGTTTCTGTTAGGGAGAGAACCAACATCATCGGAATCCAAAAATCCCTCGGAGCAAAAAATTATTTCATATTATTTCAATTCCTATTTGAAGCAATTTTCCTAAGCTTGATCGGCGGAATTGCAGGGATCGTATTGGTTTTCTTTTTGAGTTTCGTTCCGATAGGAAGTCTGGATATTGTGCTATCCTTTGGTAACATAATGCTCGGACTTGGCGTCTCGTCAATCATCGGGGTCGTTTCAGGAATTGTGCCAGCAACTTTGGCCGCAAGAATGGATCCTGTAGAAGCAATCCGAACCGCATAAAAAAAGGGGCTTCAAAAGCCCCTTTTTTTTTACATAGCTGCTGATTATTCCATTTCTGCTTCTGCCACTCCCTTACCTAATGAGGCAAGTCCGGAAGCTGATTTGATTTTCTTTTCAAGTTCTTCCATCAATTCGGGGTTATCTAAAAGCAAAGTTTTACAAGCTTCTCTTCCTTGTCCCAATTTTTCGCCATTGTAAGAAAACCAGGAACCTGCCTTTTTAATAATATCCAGCTCAACTCCTAAGTCAATGATCTCCCCTACTTTGGAAATCCCCTGACCATACATAATGTCAAATTCTACGACTTTGAAAGGTGGTGCAACTTTATTCTTGACTACTTTCACCTTGGTTCTGTTACCCAAAATATTGTCAGCACTTTCTTTAATTTGGCCTATTCGACGGATATCCAATCGAACTGACGCATAAAATTTCAAAGCGTTTCCACCAGTTGTGGTTTCAGGGTTTCCAAACATGACTCCGATCTTTTCTCGAAGCTGATTGATGAAAATACAAGAACATCCAGTCTTATTGATAGCTCCTGTTAGCTTTCGCAGAGCCTGAGACATCAATCTTGCTTGAAGTCCCATTTTGCTATCGCCCATATCTCCCTCAAGCTCCCCTTTCGGCACCAAAGCTGCTACGGAGTCAATCACTATAATATCTATCGCACCCGATCTTATAAGGTGCTCAGCTATTTCTAATGCCTGCTCACCATTGTCTGGTTGGGAGATGAGAAGATTTTCGATATCTATCCCAAGCTTCTCAGCATAACTTTTATCAAAGGCATGTTCAGCATCAATAAATGCAGCCATTCCTCCAGCTTTCTGTGCTTCTGCAATACAATGCATTGTAAGCGTTGTTTTACCCGAAGATTCTGGACCATAAATTTCAATCACTCTACCACGTGGTATTCCTCCAATTCCCAATGCGATATCTAATCCTAAAGAACCAGTAGAAATAGCTGGAATGTCTTGAACTTTATTATCACTAAGCTTCATTACGGTACCCTTTCCATAAGTTTTTTCAAGCTTATCGATGGTCAGTTGAAGTGCTTTTAATTTTTCTGCGTTATTACTCATGAGTTTATATTTAAAGAATGACTGTAAAGTGAATTTAGGTAAACATGGACTCTCCACCAAAGAAGTACATACTATTGTTTTGGTGGACCAAATTCGTAATTTTAATCGCCATCTGGCATCATTTTTCGTAATACTTGAGAAGAAACCTAAAAAACGTCAGGTATTGTCAAAGAAATCTATGAATCAAATCCGCTTCTGTCTTTTTTTTGCTTCCATTTTTTTATTCCAACCCCTGAGTGCGCAAAATCCTGCAACAAATAGTGCATTTACTTACGGAGAAGAGTTGAATTTTGAGGTGTCGTATGGTTGGCTGGATTTAGCAGATGCAAAGCTTCAAATTTCAAGAAGGCCACATTCACAGAATGAAATCCCACATTATAAAATTGATGTGTTTGGGAAAACCAAAGGGGCCGCTACGATTTTTGGAAAGGTAAATGACAATTGGGGTACTTACCTTAACTCCGAAACTTTATTGCCTTATCAATCCTATCGCCATATCGAGGAGGGAAAATATCGAAAACATGAGTTGGTATACTTTGACCAAAAGAACAAGAAAGCTAGGCTAGAACTTTACGATCGAGATAATAAGAATCTAAAAGAAGCAAGAGAGTATAATCTAGCCACTGAGGTCCAAGATTTAGTAAGTGGTTTCTATTATTTAAGATCTTTAAATCTTTCCAAGTTAAAGCCAGGTGAAGTGATTTTGATCCGAGGGTTTTTCGACAAAGAATTTTATAACATAAAATTAATCTACGAGGGTACGGAAAAGCTCGAAACAAATATTGGAGAAAAGGATACCTATATTTTTTCACCAGAAATTCCGGCAAATAAACTTTTCAGAGGGAATTATCCTGTAAAAGTGTGGGTCACAAAGGATCAGAACAAAATTCCGGTTAAGATCAAAGCAAATCTATTCTTAGGCTCTTTAAATCTCGACTTGATCTCAGCCAAAGGATTGCGAAATAATTAGATAACCTTTAAGTAACCTTTCCTTAACTAGTGGAATCTTTAAAGGATTTTTTTACCTTACTTCACATGAATAGCCGAGCGAGAGTTTGAGGGTAGCAGCAATTATTCATTAATTTTAAGCTTAACATGATAATTAAGGATGAGTGATAATCAAAAGATCAAAGTTCTTGTCGTAGATGACGAGCCTGATATTGTTGAGATTTTAAAATATAACCTTCAAAAAGAAGGCTACGAAGTAGCCACTGCTGAGGATGGAATCAAAGCTGTAAAAACTGCTGCCAAATTTTTACCAGATGTGATTCTTCTCGATATCATGATGCCTAATCAAGATGGTGTAGAGACTTGCCTTCAGATCCGACAAATGCCGGATTTGAAAAACACCTTCATCATATTCCTTACCGCCCGCATGGAAGAATATTCAGAAGTGGCAGCATTTGATGTTGGGGCGGATGATTACATCACCAAGCCGATCAAGCCCAGAGCTTTGATGAGTCGGATTTCTGCGCTTTTCCGAAGAGAATCCAAAAAGGAACAAGAGCAGGTCCAGATCAAAATCAAAGATTTATTAATCGATAAAGGAAGCTATACTGTAGACCAATCAGGCAAAACTATAACTCTTCCAAAAAAGGAGTTTGAACTGCTCTATTTTTTAGCAAAAAATCCCAATATCGTATTCAGTCGGGATGAACTGCTTCAAAACATCTGGGGAGCTGATGTATTTGTTCTTGCAAGAACGGTTGACGTACACATTCGAAAAGTTCGGGAAAAGATCGGAGATGACTATATTACCACCGTCAAAGGTGTAGGTTACAAATTCGAATTAGGATAAAATGCTTTCAAGTTCCCGGGGAATATCATTACTATTAGCTTTAGCCACTTCCGCCTTGGTAGTGGCTTTTTTATCTTTGATAGAGGGAACTTCATTTATCATTCTCTTGGTGGCCTGGAGTGTATCCTTTTCATCCGCCTATATCCTGATGGCATTTACTTTAGACTTTTTGGTATTTAAGGAGATTGGGAATATTTACACTTTGCTGGAGAAAATCCAGAAGAAAGATCTTTCCGAAATCAACGAAAAAGGCAAAAAATCATCGATCTCCCCACTACGGAAAATCAACAAAGTCATCAATTCCTATGCACTTGCCCGGCAGAAAGAAATCGAGACTTTGCAAAAAAATGAAGAATTCAGACGTGAATTTATTGCCGACATTTCTCACGAGTTGAAAACTCCGATTTTTGCAACTCAAGGATACATCCATACACTTCTTGATGGAGCGATTGACGATAAACATGTTCGGATGAAATTTTTGAAACGGGCTGCCAAAAGTTTGGATTCACTTGATGTGCTAGTTCAAGATCTCCTCACATTAAATCAGATGGAAAGCGGAGTGATCAAATTCACATTTACCGAATTTGATCTGAAAGATCTCTTACTGGAGGTCATCGATCAACTGGAACACAAGGCCTCTAAGCGGGATATGAAAATTCATTTCGAATTTGAGGAAGGAAAAAGTTACTTGACTTCTGGAGATCGGCCAAAGATCTATCGCGTTTGTCAGAACCTAATCGTCAACGCAGTCAAATACAACGAGGAAAAAGGAGAAGTCCACGTGACTTTGAGACTTCACAAAAACAGCATTCAATTGGACATCAAAGACGATGGGCAGGGGATTCCGGCAGAAGATATCAAGCGGATTTTTGAGCGATTCTATCGTGTAGAGAAAAGCAGGTCCAAGGAAAAAGGTGGTACGGGCTTAGGATTAGCTATCGTTAAGCATATTCTGGAAGGGCATAAAAGCAAAATTTCTGTCACCTCGACACTGGGTAAAGGTTCCATTTTTAGTTTTTCGTTGCCTTTGGTTAAAAAACCAGTGCTTGAGGAGAAAGTAAAGCCTCTTACTTAAAGTAAATCTGAGCGACTTTTTTTACCAGTAGTTTTTTTCCCTACATTTGCACCCTCTTTAAAAGAGGCAGGAGAATCCATGAAGAAAGTAGATTTTGAGAAACTCATTCTGTTTGAAAATGCGGATTACCTGGTGATCAACAAGCCGCCTTACCTGTCAAGCTTAGACGATAGGCATGAGGCGCAGAATATCTTGGACTTAGCCAAGGCACACACTACCGATTCTCAACTGTGCCATAGATTGGATAAGGAAACCTCAGGATGTCTGGTGATTGCCAAGAATCCAGTCGCCTACAGGCATTTGGCGATGCAGTTTGAAAATAGAAAAGTGAACAAAGTCTATCATGCAGTGGTCGAAGGGATCAAGGAATTCAGCGATGAGCTGGTTAACCGGAATCTTTTGGCAAGTGCAAAAGGAGTAGCCAAAGTAAGTAAAGAGGGAAAGCCAGCGCAAACCATCTTCAATACCTTGAAGACCTATTATGCGCACACGCTGGTCGAGTGTAAGCCTATCACAGGGCGATTGCATCAGATCAGGGTACATTTGGCCTACCTCAAAGCTCCAATATGTGGAGATACTTTATATGGAGGCAACCCCTTATTTCTTTCTTCACTCAAGCGCCGCTTTAATCTCAAAAAAGACACGGAAGAGCAACCAATCATGCAGCGCGTCTCGCTTCATGCTTATTCGATCGGATTCGAAGGTGTAGCCGGGGAAGAAATAACAGTTCTAGCTCCCTACCCCAAAGATTTCCAGGTCCTGGTGAACCAACTCGAAAAAACGAGCTAAACAGCAGGATAAAAAAATAATAAGTGGGAATAGAGTCACTTGAGTGCATTTTGGGGCTAAGCCAGTGAAAATTAGGACTTAGTATTGAAAATATTTTGGATCAAAAACAAAATACTTCTATCTTTGTGTCCCTTTTTGAGGGTGAAATAAATTTAACAAGCTAAAAATTAAACAGTTACACAGTGG
>JAHEBE010000001.1 GCA_024642365.1 Algoriphagus sp. | reverse complement strand
GGGTTTCAGCGCGATTGACGATTTCGGCTTATGAAAATCTAGTCTCTGCTGCAGAAAGAAGACTCTATATGAATGGAGAATCAAACACGGTGGTTCGAATTGCAGACTTGATCGGGGTGATTCCGGCAATAACTGGAAAGGTGGAATTGGTTTATGAAGGCGAGCAAGAAGGAGCTGGATTAGTTGCTTACAATTTGATCGGAAAAGCTATTCGTACCCAATTTGTGAATTATTTCCCTAGCCCAGAACAAAAGAAAAAGGAGAAACAAGGCAATCCTTATGTGCTTCCTTTGGCTTGGTTTGGGGAGGGAAATGTTTTGGATATTTTAGCTTCTGAGTCCGACAAAACCTATAAGCAAGTTTTGCATGGTGTTCCAGGATTGGAAAAAGTTGTCACACAATTGGTGGCTAACTTACCTGAGAAAGAGCGGGAATTTTTCATGGAGTTTGCACTGCATGGACTAGCAGAGTATTCACAATTGAGTAAAAACTTACTGGATACTGGACTTCAATTTAAAGACCTGTTCAGTTCCATGTTTGATATGGGCGCGGGAGATGCCGATGATTTCGAAGAAGATGATTTATAAAAAAAAGAGCCTTTTGGCTCTTTTTTTTATTTAAGGAGTATTAATAAGATTCCAATCAATGCAGGGAAACCTTGAACCCAAAAGATTTTTTTACTTGCTGTAAACGCCCCATAAATTCCTGCCACCAGTACACATCCCAAGAAAAACAAAGCAACATTTTTAGCCCATAAAGGGTCCGAAATCAAAAATGACCAAATTAATCCTGCAACCAAAAATCCATTGTACAAGCCTTGATTGGCGGCAAGTGCTTTAGTCTTTGGGAAAAGTTCGGCTGGGAATTGACGGAAAATCTTTCGCCCGGTGGTTTCCCAGGCAAACATTTCGAAGTATAAAAAATAAAGATGCAACCCCGCAACGAGTGCTATTATAAGATTTATGGCGATGTCCATAGTAAGATGTTTATGCTTCAAGTTACATAAATTTGATTCTATGCCGGTAACATTTTGGAGAGCAAGCTGCTTCTGGGATAAGCCTGCTGAGATTGTTCGCTTATATTTGTTCCATGTCAGAAATCCAGCTGCCAGCAGCTTTTGAAACTCAGATGATCGATTTGTTAGGGACTGAAGAATTTCTTCAGTTTAAGAAAGCGATCGATTTACATTCAAAGACTTCCATCCGATTCAACACGAGCAAACCGGTAAAAAAGGATTGGGTAAAAAAAACCATTTCTTGGTCAGAACAAGGATATTTTCTGGAAGATAGACCATCTTTTACGCTAGACCCAAGCTTTCATGCAGGGGCTTATTACGTACAAGAGGCATCTTCTATGTTTATTGATCACATTCTTAAAAGCATTGAAAGCCCGAAAGGAATTTACCTTGATTTGGCGGCAGCTCCGGGAGGCAAAAGCACTTTGCTTTCAGGGTATTTGGGAGATGAAGGATGGCTTGTTGCTAACGAAGTCATTCAATCTAGAGCGCAAATTCTGAAAGAGAATGTAGTGAAATGGGGGCTGGGCAACACAGTTGTGACCAATAATGATCCAGAGCATTTTTCGCCTTTGGAAGGTTTTTTTGATTTGGTATTGGTCGATGCACCATGTTCGGGTGAAGGGATGTTTCGAAAGGATCCGCAGTCAAGGAATGAATGGTCAACAGATCATGTGACACTTTGTGAATTGAGACAAAAGCGAATCATGGATCAAGCAGGAGCTTTGGTGAAAGCGGGAGGATATTTGATTTACAGCACTTGTACTTTCAACACCAAGGAGAATGAAGACATGATCCGTTTTCTCACTGATGAATTTTCATACGAACCAGTTAGAATTCCACTGAATTCTGCTTGGGGCATTCGGGAAACTCAAGTAGAACAAGACGGTAAAATCTATTACGGCTATCGATTTTTTCCTCATTTGGTAAATGGAGAGGGTTTTTTTATCACCATTCTTCAGCGTTCAGAATCAGGATATTCGCAAGAGGCTAAACGCATTAAAGATTTCAAACATCCCTTTTTAAAGGAAATTCCAGACAGAGAATCGCTATCTCTTGACGAAGAACTGGGATTTGATGGTCAAGGAAAATACTATTCACTGAATGATTCTTTTTTTCGAATTCAAAAAGATTGGAACCTCCACTTTCAGAAACTTTCCCAGCATTTGAGCCTGAAATATTTTGGAGTGGAATTGGGGAAAAAGCAAAAGAAAGATTGGATACCTACCCATGAATGGGCACTATCCAATCTTCCAAAAAACGGGTTTGAAAAATGGGAGTTAAATGAGTCAGATGCGATAGAATTTCTTAGAAAAAATGAAATCGAGCTCCAAGGTTTACCGATTGGATGGGTTTTAATGACCTATCAAAATCTTCCGCTTGGATGGATCAAGAATCTAGGGAATCGGATAAATAATTACTATCCAAAAGAATGGCGGATCCGAATGTAATTGGCTATTTATTTAACTAGCCCTCTCCTTCAGTCCAGGTGACTACCTCATCTTCTAAATAGTGGGGATAAATCTTTCGATGTTGTTTTTTTACTTCTGAAATCAGCGCAGTTCGAAATCCTTCTACATTTAGGCCGCTGGCTGCAGCCATAAATACCGGCTTAATTCCTGTTTTTTTCTCATAGGCTTCAGACAAAGAATCGAAATCCAAATAGTTGGCTTCCTCCAATTCCAGCTCAGTCATCTTCATACTTTCTTCTTCACTTGGCATGGTTTCTACCAAATCAATCTTATTAAAGACCAATAAAACAGGTTTGTCTCCGGCTTTTATTTCATTCAAAGTTTGTGTCACCACGGCAATGTGATCCTCGAAATGTGGATGCGAGATATCTACCACATGAACCAATAAATCAGCTTCACGAATTTCATCCAAAGTTGACTTAAATGATTCAATCAAGTGAGTCGGAAGTTTACGGATAAACCCAACCGTATCGGAGAGGAGGAAAGGAACATTTTCCAAAACGACCTTGCGAACGGTGGAATCTACAGTTGCGAAGAGTTTGTTTTCAGCAAGAATATCTGTCTTGGTGATCAAGTTCATCAGGGTGCTTTTCCCTACGTTGGTGTAGCCGACTACTGCAACCCGTACAATTCCTTTTCGACCTTTCCGCTGAGTTTCGCCTTGTTTAACGATCTCTCGTAATTTTTCTTTCAAGAGTGAGATTCGATTTCGGATATCTCTTTTATCGGTTTCGATTTCTTTTTCTCCCGATCCACCTCGAGTGGTCGTGCCACCTCGCTGACGCTCTAAGTGTGTCCACATTCGGGTCAATCTTGGGAGGAGATATTGAAACCGTGCAAGTTCTACCTGGGTTTTTGCCTGTGCAGTTTGTGCACGATTGAGAAAAATATCTAGAATTAATAGGGAGCGATCGTAGATTTTTACTTTTAGCTCATTCTCCAAATTCCTCATTTGAGATGGAGAAAGATCATCATCGAAAATGACCATGTCTACCTCGAAATGGGTAATGTAAGCTAAAATTTCCTCCAGTTTCCCGGAGCCTACAAAAGTTTTGATATCCGGCTTTTCCATTTTTTGGGTAAAGCGATAGACCGTTTTTGCTCCCAAAGTTTCCGTGAGAAATGCTAATTCATCCAAATGCTCTTCAGTGACTACTTCGCTTTGGTACTGCTTTATGATGCTTACAAGGACAGCCGTTGGTTGTTTGACGGCCGTGTCATGGAGTTTTTGAAGTTTTCTGGAAAATTTACCCATTTGTGTTCTTTTCTATTCTAATGCAATTGCGGTCAAAACGGTTCGGTTCGACCTTATTTCCTCTGATTTATTCACGTTAAAATAGATTAACTGGCTGAGGAATATGGGCAAAGTTCGACATATTTCAGTACAATTGGTTAGGATAGTCAAGGCAGAGGTAGTTATTTTGCTTACTTAACACCCAATTCCAATCGCTAATAAAATGGCTGAACTAATTAAAACACCTCTTTCAGGTGTTTTGGAGATTTTTCCAAAAAAGTTTTTAGACAAAAGAGGATACTTCTTTGAATCTTACCGAGATGATTGGTTCGGTGACTCTGAGCTGAATCATGGTTGGGTTCAGGATAATCAAAGCTTTTCTACGGCCGGGACAGTTCGCGGACTTCATTTTCAAAGGGGTGAATTCAGTCAAGCCAAATTGGTTCGGGTTATTCAAGGAAAGGTCTTAGATGTAGCAGTGGATTTGAGAAAAGGTTCTCCGACTTTCGGAAAATATTACTCCACGATTTTGGACAGTGAGAAAAGTAATTTGCTGTATGTTCCCAATGGATTCGCCCATGGTTTTTCAGTATTGGAGGATGCAGTTTTTGTTTACAAATGTTCGAATTATTACCATAAAGCAAGCGAAGGTGGAATTCAATGGAATGATCAAGAGTTGGGGATCGATTGGAAAGTCAGTTTGCCAATAATTTCTGAGAAGGATCAGGATTGGCCGACTCTGAATGAATTTAGATTAACAGAGGGAGGATTATAATGGGACTATTCGATTTTTTGAGAGGAAAGCCGGAGGTGTTAGAACCCTTGGATTTGAGTTGGATGGAAGTGGACATGCACTCGCATTTGATTCCGGGAATCGACGATGGTTCCAAGGCAATGGAGGAGTCGCTTGAACTCATCAAGCGACTTTCAGATTATGGTCTTCGCAAGATAATTACTACTCCGCATGTCATGTCCGAGTATTATAAAAACACTCCTGAGATAATCAATATGGGTATTGAAGACCTTCGAAAATCCGTGAAAGAAGCAGGGATTTCGATAGACATTGAAGCAGCAGCGGAGTATTACATGGATGAGATTTTTCTTGAAAAAATCAAGGCCGGAGAGCAGTTACTCACCTTTGGAGAAAATTATATTTTGGTTGAGACGGGATTTATCCAAAAACCTCAAATGCTGCTTGAAACGATTTTTCAGCTTGAAATGGCCGGTTATCGTCCCATTTTAGCTCATCCGGAACGATACCAATACCTATTAGCAGATAAGTCCTTATTGGAGGATTTGATTGATCGAAGAGTGATTTTCCAAATTAATTTGCTTTCACTGACTGGATTTTATTCAAAACCTGTCAAAGATTTTGCTGAAAGTCTATTGGAGCGTGACTTGGTAAAGTTTTTTGGAACGGACTGTCACAATGTGCGCTATCTAGACATGCTTGAGACGCTGACAAAACAAAAGTCCTATTCCACTATCAAGCAAACTCCCTGGATGAATTCCACGCTTTGAACTAACCAAAGATGAAAATTTTCATTACAGGCATTACAGGATTATTTGGAAGTTATCTGGCGGATGAGTTTGCTGCACTTGGTGAAATCCATGGGCTAGCTAGACCCAACTCATCCAAAAGACTTACCGAAAAATTTGAATTTCCTGTGACTTGGTATGAAGGAGACTTGATGGATCAAGATTTTCTTATGGAGGCTTTAAGTGGAATGGATCTCGTGATTCATGCAGCGGGATTAGTTTCCTTTGATGAACGGGATGAGAAAATTCTCTATCAAACAAATGTGAAAGGGACAGCAAATCTGGTTAATGCTATGCTCTTGGCGGGGGTAAATCAGTTAATCCATATTAGCTCAGTTTCTGCAATTGGGAGGAGTCCGGAGTTATCTCAAGTAGATGAGAACTTTAAATGGATCGACTCTCCACTTAATTCCGCCTATGCCAACTCCAAATATTATGGGGAGCTGGAGGCTTGGAGAGGCGAACAAGAAGGGCTAAACCTGATTGTAGTGAATCCATCAGTAATTCTTGGGAAAGTAGATGATGATCGAAGTAGCACTGATATCTACCACTACTTAATCGAAAAAAACCGCTACTATCCGACTGGGTCCATTAATTACATCGATGCAAGAGATGCCGCAACTTTAACCAAACAGTTATTTGAAAAAGGATGTTGGGGAGATCGGTTTATTTTGAACCGGGAGGCACTGCCTTACAAGGATTTTTTTCAAACCATGGGAAAAGCTTTTGGAAAACCTGCCCCTTCCAAAGCAATCAGTTCAAGTTTGCTCGGCATAGTTGTATTTTTCAATCAATTCCTTCGAAAAATCGGCTTAAGCAAAAGCCCTTTGAATTCAAAGACGGCCAAAATTGCCCAGCAAAATTTATTTTTTAGCAATAAAAAAATAGAAGGAAAGCTTTCCTTTCAGTACAGAGAGTTAGAGTCAACTTTTGACTGGGCCAAGTAAACTTATTTTTAACCGCTGGGGTTAGCAGATTTTAGGAATTCCCATCACAAGGAATTTTTAAAAAGAGTAGAAAATTTAACATGGCCAGATTTTGACAGAAAAAATTATTTGGTAACTTATGTAAACCTTAATGTATTCGAATGACAGGAGATCATGAGCATGACTGGGAAAACGACAAAAAGCTTGTCGAGCGATTTGAAAATTCCCTGAAATCCAATTTGGATCTGTATTTTGAAGAAGAGGAACTGGAAGACATTATCCGTTTTTACTTCGATCAGCAAAAATTTCTTAAAGCCCTCAGAGCCTCTGAATATTGCTTAGAAAAATTCCCTTTCTCTGTTGAAATTAAATTACTTAAAGCCCAATGCTTGATCTTCAATGATGAGCTTGAGGAAGGCATGAGTATTTTGGAGAATATCAATAACATCTCTCCAAACAATGAGGAAATCATATTGGCTTTGGCCAATGCTCACATTTTGGCGGGCTCTCATCAAGAGGGGATCGATTTGCTCGAACGCTATTTACCCTTGGCAGAAGATAAAGCGGAAGTTTATTATTCGCTGGGAAATCTATATCGAATTCAAAGCAAAAATGACAAGGCAAGTTACTATTTCAAAGAAGCTGTAAAACTTCGAATTAATCACGAGGACGCCCTGTTTCAATTGGCAATGATTACTGAGGAAGAGGGTTCCTTTGATGAAATATTGGATTTTTACCAAGAGTTTATTGATCAAGACCCCTACAGTGCCGGTGCCTGGTATAATTTGGGTGTGGTCTACAATAGGTTAGGGAGATTTGAAGAAGCGATAAAAGCATATGAATATGCCTTGCTGATCGACGATGCATTTGCTTCTGCCTATTTCAATCTTGGCAATGCTTTGATGAATACCGAGCAATTCGAACTTGCTTTGGAGGCCTATCAAAACACCATTAATTGTGAAGGTGTAAATGCTGAAAACTGCTGCTACATGGGTGCAGCCTATGAAAAACTTGGCAAGCTGGATGAAGCATTTAAATATTTTAAAAAATCCGCAAAACTGGACGAAGAGTACGATGATGCTTGGTTTGGCCTAGGGATGTGTATGCTTAAAAAAGAGAAGTTTTTTGAAGCCATCCACTATTTTAAAAAAGCATTGAACCTCACAAAGGAAAACCCCAACTATTGGGTGGGCCTTGCTGACGCTGAATTCAACCTGGGAAATATGCAGGCAAGTTCAGAAGCCTATGAAGAAGCGATCAATTTGGAGCCGGGAATCATTGAAACCTATGTGAATCTTTCCTTGATTTATTTTGAGCAGAACAGGTTTGAGGAGGCCATCGATGTGACCAATGAAGGAATCGAAGAGCTTCCTGAGGCAGCTGAGCTTTATTATCGCATGGTTGTTTACCAAATCAAAATGGGTAATTACAAGGAGGCGTTTTCATTTTTAGAAAATGGGTTAACTTTGGACTTCGAAAAACATACGATCCTGTATAACCTCATGCCTGAGTTAAAAAAACAAAAGGCGATTTACAAGATCATCTCACAGTATCGGGGAGAAAATCCCGGAGCCTAAATTAAAACCTTGCTAATGAATTATGTTCTGAATAACATCCCTGTTCGGACTCAAAAACCTCGAACCACGGGATTCACTATGGCCATGGATAAAGGCCTTTCCTTGAGAGAAACTGAAGACTTTGTTGATAGCTGTTCTGATTTCGTTGATATCGTCAAGCTAGGCTGGGCGACTTCGTATGTCACGAAACACTTAGATAAAAAAATTGCAGTCTACCGAGAAGCTGGGATTCCAGTTTATTTGGGCGGGACACTTTTTGAAGCGTTTATCGTGAGAGGGCAATTTGATGACTATCGTCGGGTGCTAGACAAATATGGACTAGGCTATGCCGAAGTATCGGATGGGTCGATATCCTTGAATCACGACAAAAAGTGCGAATACATCACTGAACTCGCAAAACAAGTTACGGTCCTTTCCGAAGTTGGATCAAAGGATGCTGCTAAAATCATCCCTCCATACAAATGGATTGAACAGATGCAGACCGAATTGGATGCAGGTGCTTGGAAAGTTATCGGCGAAGCTAGAGAAGGAGGAAATGTAGGCCTTTTCAGAGATTCTGGAGAAGTAAGACAGGGACTAGTAGAGGAGATTCTTACTAAAATTCCTGAAGAGCGAATTATTTGGGAAGCCCCAATTAAGTCTCAACAAGTCTGGTTTATCAAATTGATCGGTGCCAATGTAAACCTTGGAAATATCAGTCCTTCTGAGATTATTCCGCTCGAGACTATCCGATTGGGATTAAGAGGCGATACCTTCGATCACTTTCTTGGTGAAATAAAACTTTAATATACACACTCCCAAGAGGCTGATTGGTATTCACCGATCAGCCTTTATTTTTGATCATGGAATTAATCAAAAAGTATTTACTGACCTTCTTTAAGGGAATGGCAATGGGCGCAGCAGACATTGTGCCTGGAGTTTCCGGGGGATCAATTGCGCTTATCACTGGGATTTACCAGGAATTGCTAAACAGTATAAATTCCTTCACAGGGGCCAATCTCCGATTGCTCGTGAAATTGGATCTTAAGAAATTCTACCGGGCCGTCAACGGTACTTTTCTACTCAGCTTATTATTGGGAATCCTAACCAGTATTTTTTCACTTTCTAGGTTTATTACCTATTTGATGAACGAGCATCCGATACCACTTTGGTCCTTCTTCTGTGGCTTGATTTTAGTTAGCGCATTTGTGATTCTTCGAGAGGTCCAGCGCTGGCATTTGGGCGTGATTTTGGCATTATTCATCGGTACAATTGGAGCCTATTTTATTACAGAGCTTCCTCCGACGACAAGTCCAGATGCAGGTTGGTTCACTTTTGTGTCTGGGGCGATTGCGATTTGTGCGATGATTCTTCCTGGAATTAGTGGCAGCTTTATCTTATTGATTTTGGGGAAATATGAGCCTATTTTGGCTGCAGTTGGGGAGCGAGATATTGCGACCCTGGCTTTGTTTGCTTCAGGATGTATCGTGGGAATTTTGTCATTTAGCCGAGTGATCTCCTGGTTACTTAGAAAATACTACGCTACTACCATCGGACTACTTTCTGGATTTATGCTAGGTTCGATGAATAAGCTTTGGCCTTGGAAAATCGTTACAGCATTTCGTACTTCTTCCAGTGGAGAGCAAAAGCCATTTTTAACCAGCAATATCTTTCCGGGACAATATCTGGAACAAACCGGTTTGGAACCACAAATTGGGATGGCTATCGCGGCATTTGTATTTGGGATTATATTGGTTTTGGGGATTGACCTGTTAGCCTCCTATCTGAAAAAATCATGAGGAAATTTGGTCTGATCGGTTTTCCATTGGGGCATTCATTTTCGAAGAAATACTTTACTGAAAAATTCGAAAAGGAAGGAATCACCAATTGCAGCTTCGAACTCTTTGAGATTCCAAATATCGAGCTGTTACAACAAATTATTGCAGACCACCCCGAACTCGAAGGACTTTGTGTGACGATTCCATACAAAGAGCAAGTTCTTCCTAAAATGGATGAACTGGATCCTGCTTGTGCCGCTATTGGGGCAGTTAATTGTATTCAAATTAAGGAGGGAAAACTAATTGGGAACAATACCGATTACATTGGCTTCAAAGAATCTTTGGAGAAATGGCTAGGTAAAGAACGGCCCAAGGCACTTGTCCTTGGAACGGGGGGCGCTTCTAAAGCTGTCATCCAAGCTCTGAAAACACTAGAAATTCCATTTCTAAGCGTTTCAAGAACCGCACAACCTGGTCTGATTACTTATGATTCCTTGCATTTCGACCCAACCTATTTGAAAGAGTATCGGCTAGTCATCAATACAAGTCCAGTAGGGACTTTTCCTAAAGTGGAGGAAATTCCAGCCATTCCTTTGGATCAAATCACCCCTAATCATTGGGTGTTTGATTTGGTGTATAATCCTGCTGAAACCCGCCTTATGAGGGCTTTTCTAGAAAAAGGAGGTCGTGCTAAAAATGGCTATGAAATGCTGGTAGGCCAAGCTGAAGCTGCTTGGAAAATTTGGAACCCTTAGACAAATTAAGACATGAACAAGGCCATTCTCATCATTCAGTGTCCAGATCAAAAAGGAATTGTTGCTGCTGTATCTCAATTTTTATATAGCTACAATGGAAACATATTGGAGGTGGATCAGCATGTAGATGGAGAAATGGGCATGTTTTTCATGAGGGCTTCTTGGGAATTGGATTCGTTTGGACTTAAGAAAGAAGACATCAAAACGCAGTTTCAAACTGAAGTAGGTGAAAAATTCTCCATGCAATTTAATTTGCACTTCAATTTTCCCAAGCCAAGAATGGCCATCTTCGTCAGCAAACTTTCCCATTGCTTGTTTGACATATTGGGGAGGCATCACTCAGGTCAACTAGCAGTGGACATACCACTCGTCATTTCCAATCATGAAGATTTGAAACCTATTGTAGCTGCATTTGGAATCCCATTTTATACTATACCAGTGACAGCTGCGACCAAGGCTTCTGCAGAGGGGCAGCAAATGGAACTGATGAAAAGTCATGCCATTGATTTTGTCGTGTTAGCACGTTACATGCAAATCATTTCTCCTGAGTTTATCCGATTTTTTCCAAATCGAATCATTAATATTCACCATTCATTTTTGCCCGCTTTTGTTGGGGCGAAACCCTATCATGCTGCTTACGAGCGCGGGGTGAAGATTATTGGTGCTACTGCTCATTATGTCACAGAAGAACTAGATGCGGGGCCAATTATCGAGCAAGAAGTGGCTCGTGTCAGACATCATAACACCGTACCAGAGCTTGTTCAGATTGGTCAGGATGTAGAGAAAATGGTTCTTTCAAAAGCTATTAAATTTCACATAGAACGAAAAGTCCTCGCGTTCAAAAATAAAACGGTCATCTTTTATTAAGGGACAATCTTCCTAGGTATGTCTTTCGGCAGACGGGTTAGGAGCTCGTAATTGACCTGTTGGGTTGATTCAGAAAAGGAGGCAACTGATATTTCTTTTCCTTTTTGCTTTCCAATCAAAATCACTTCATCTCCAAGTTGGACAGATTTTCCTTTGGGAATTTTTACCGCGATGGAATTCATGGTTACGGTGCCGACTACTTGGCAAAATTGGCCTTGAATCAGAACCTGTCCCTGATTACTTAAAAGCCTGCTAAATCCATGGCCATAACCCACAGGCACGATGGCCATTTGCATATCCTCCATAGCCATATAGCTATTTCCATAGCCAATAAACTCTGCCATTTTCACTGCTTTAATGCTCATCACTGTACTTTTCCAAGTAATCAATCGCTTGAGGGGATTTTTATTTGTCGCGGGGAGATCTGGAAGCTTCGCAAAATAAGTTTCTTTTGTTGGCCAAAACCCATAGCCAGCAATTCCTATTCGAACCATATCCATAATGGTTTCTGGGAAAATCAAGGTTGCAGCGGAACAAGCGGTATGGAATTTTTTAAAGCTAATTCCTTTCCCCTGAAAATATGCTTTGAATTCATGGTAGCTCGCAATTTGTTTTTTGACACGAACAAAATTGCTCACGCTTTCAGCTCCTGCATAATGCGTGCACAGTCCTTCTAAAGAAATTTCTTCTTGACTTTCCAATAGTTTCGAAGCAAGCCTTTCCCGATCCTGCCATTCAAATCCCGTTCGATGAAATCCAGTTTCTACTTCAATGTGAATTTTTGCGGGAATTTTGATTTTGCGAGCAATGGTAATTGCGGCTTCGAGTCGAATAAAATCGAAAACATAAAAGCTAATTCCTTTCCGAATCAGCTCCTCCAATTCTTCTAAATACAACATTCCCAAAATCATGATTTCAGAGCTGTTTTTAGAGTGATTGAATACTTCTAGTGCCTCATCAGAACTGAAGGTGCTAAAATGTCTAATCCCAGCTTTTTCGGCGATCTGAACCATTTGGGCAATGCCATGCCCATATGCATTTCCTTTTACCACGGCTGAAATGACAGGTTTTGGACCGATTTCTGAGCGGAGAAAGTTAATGTTTTGGCGGTATGCTTTGGAACTGATTTCTAAAGAAGAAGTGGCAATCATGGAATTTTGTATTTTCAAGCGAGAAATTAAGCTGCTTGTCTACAGCATCCCAATTATCCCTTACTTTTATTTAAAATCGATCCTATGAAATTGAAATTTTCACCTGCCGACTCAAAAACCCGATGCTCTTGGTGCCTAGGTTTTGCCGAATATGTGACCTACCATGACACAGAGTGGGGAGTTGCAGTGTATGACGATCGAATTCATTTTGAATTTTTGGTTTTGGAAAGCGCTCAAGCAGGACTGAGCTGGTCTACCATTTTAAAAAAACGGGAAGGCTATAAAAATGCGTTTGCTGATTTTGATTACCAGGTTGTTGCTGAATTTCCTGACAGTTATGTGGAGGTTTTGCTTGAGGACAAAGGAATTATTAGAAACAAACTCAAAATTCAAGGAGCAATTACCAATGCGAGGCGCTTTATGGAAGTGCAAAAGGAATTTGGATCATTTTCCTCCTATATCTGGTCTTTTGTAGGAAATAAACCAATCCAAAATTCACTGAAGCCTTTGGATAAAGCACCTGTAACGACAGCCGAATCAGATGCCCTAGCCAAAGACATGAAAAAAAGAGGATTCAAATTTTTAGGAAGTACTACCCTGTATGCACACATGCAAGCTACCGGATTAGTGAATGATCACCATACGGACTGCTTTAGACATGCAGAATTACTTTAGGTTTTAGCCAGCAAAGGCGAAGAAAATCAACCAGACTAAAAAGAGAATCGGTAAAAGGACCGGCAGGGAGAATCGAATGATGTAACCAAAGAAGGAAGGCATTTTTATTCCGCTTTGCTCAGCGATTGACTTAACCATAAAGTTGGGGCCATTGCCAATGTAGGTCATGGCGCCAAAGAAGACAGATGCAATCGCAATAGCCATTAATTGGAATGCGGAATCTTCATATCCATTAGCTGCAAAAGTTCGAACTTGCTCAATATTATTGATGGAAGCTCCTTCGGAAGCCATGGCTGCAGCAAGGAAATTGAGGTAGGTAGGTGCATTGTCCAAGAATCCAGAAAGAACGCCCGTACCCCAATAAAGTGTGTTGTGAGTGATCAATGCTGCACCTTCAGGTGATCTAGCGAATATCCCAACCAGCTCAAGTGCAGGCATCATGGTGCCAAATATTCCAATGAATATGAATGCCACCTCTCGGATAGGTTCAAAGTTGAATTCATTGCCTTTGATCGCTCGCTGATCAGCAAATTTGTAGGAAAAGAAGGCGACTGAAAACATGATAATCTCTCGAATGAACGAGAATTTTTGTCCTCCATAATTGATCGCAGGCACTCCTTCAATCACATTTGGATCTAGGAAGACAGAACAAATAATAATAAATAGCCAACCAAAATTTCTAGCTCCAATCAGCGAAAACTTATTGGTATAAGTGACAGGTTCAAGTTCAGAGTCATCTGCAGATCGACCCAGTTTTCTATCGATTAAATAGAACACCCCTCCTAAAAGAAGAAGTGCAAAAATCCATGCAGGCCAGTTATGACTTAGGGTCCAGAAAAATGGAATACCCTTTAGGAATCCAAGAAAGAGGGGAGGATCCCCTATTGGAGTCAAAGATCCTCCAATATTACTCACCATAAAGATGAAAAAGATAATGTGGTAGGCTTGGATGTTTCCTTTATTCAATCGGATAAATGGTCGGATCAACAACATGGAAGCTCCCGTGGTACCGATCAAATTAGAAACTAATGCACCAATTAGAAGTAAAGAAACATTGGCCATAGGAGTGGCCTTTTTATCTATTTCGATTAGAATTCCTCCTGAAGCAATGTAAAGTGAGGCTAATAAGGCAATAAACTGAATATACTCCGCCATAGCATGAACTGGGCTATGGACGTTATCCAATATAAAGAGGTAATAAAAGACCACTAATATCGCTAGTCCTATGGCTATTTTAGGATAGTTTTTATGCCAGAAATGCTCATAAAATAGTGGGCCAGTAGCGATCATTAGCAATAGCATAACAAAAGGAATCACCAGCCAAACAGGCGCCTGAAGCGTGGATTCATGCCCTTCGGCCGCTGACGCATGAGCATCTCCATCATGAGCCTGATTGTCAATAACTGAATCTTTTGAAACTTCTGAATGAACTTCTTGAGCAATTGCAGATTGCGCTTGGAAACCTCCAAAGAATAAAATCCCGAAAAAGAAGGAAAAACTTAAGATAAAATTCTTCATTTATTGAATTGGGTCTGCTGCGTAATCTGAAAGGCTAATTTAAAGGATATTCTTCGGGTATTTGTACTTAAGGGTCTCTGCTAAACTACTGATTTTGGATGAAACTGCACAACTCTAGTTGGCTGACCCGTAGAATTAATGAAAAATTAATACCTACGGGCCAAACAACAAGGATGAAATTACACGAGTTGTGCTAGGGCGATTTTAAAGGAACTTTCAGCAACCTTAGTTTTACCAGGGTTTTCTGCAAAAGTCTTTTCCAATGCTTTTTTGATTGTGCGGCTTACATCATCAAAAATAGCTTGGTCAGTTACTTCTGCTTTATCACTCATTAGGTATGCAAAGACTCTTGCCATACCGCAATTTGCGATGAAATCTGGAATCAAAGATATACGATCATCTACCCAAGCTCCAATAGGTCCAAAGAAGATTTCTGGGTCAGCAAAAGGTACATTTGCCCCGCAGGAAATAACTTCTAAACCAGCTCCAACCATTCGCTCTGCTTGATTTTGAGTGATCAACCGGGAAGCTGCTGCAGGAATGAAAATCTCACTTTTTATGTCCCAGATTTTCTCATTCAACTCCTCGAATGGAATTAAATCTTCAGCTACCAATTTATTTCCTGAACGGTTCAAAAAGAGTTCTCGAATTTCATCCAAGGAATAGCCTGCCTCATTTATTAGCCCACCTTCTCGGTCGATTATCCCGACTATTTTGACACCTTCCACCGCTAAAAAGCATGCTGCAGCCGCTCCAACGTTTCCCCAACCTTGAATCACGGCACGTTTACCCTTTAGTGCTCCTCCCCATAAATTATAATAGTGGCGAACGGCTTCTGCGACGCCATATCCCGTGATCATGTCAGCCACGGTATATCGTTTTACGCCATTTGGAGTAAAATTCGGATCCTCCAAAAACTTAGAGACACCTTGCCGTAGTTGACCAATCTTTCGGATTTTCTGAGGTTCAGTCGCATGAAAATGCCCATTCACGACTCCCTCTTGAGGATGCCAGAGGCCATAAGATTCTGTAACTGGGATGACCTCATGGATTTCATCGACGTTCATATCTCCTCCCGTGCCATAATAACTTTTCAAGAGTGGCATGACTGCTTTATACCAACGATCTAGGACGTCGGCCTTGCGAGGATCGCTTGGGTCAAAGTTAATTCCGGATTTTGCACCGCCGATTGCAGGTCCTGAGACGGTGAATTTTACCTCCATGGTTTTTGCCAAAGATTCTACCTCACGCTTATCAAGGCCTTTTCGCATGCGAGTCCCACCACCGGCAGCTCCTCCACGCAAGGAATTAATCACTACCCAGCCTTCTGCTTCGGATTCGCTATCGCTCCATTCAAAGACAATTTCGGGCTGTTTATTCTCAAACTTTTTTAATAAATCGTGCATCGATATTTGGGTTTATTTTGCCTCGCAAAAATAGAAAAAATACTAGGGCTACCTAGTCCTCACTCGTAGATCGGCGAATTAACCAAATACCATTCCTCCGCAAGAATCCCTGCTCGCTCCAGTAACTGCGCTAAGGCAGTTGTTTTCCCCTCTCAAGCGAAGTACCCCCAGAAAACCAAAAATCAAAGCCTCCTTAAATTCAATAAGTTGCGTGTCCACTTCTGAAATGGAAATAGTCTTTGACAGTTCGCGAGCTAATTCTTCTCTAAAAAAAGTATGGTAAGCACCACCACCAGTGAGCAAAACTTTTGAAACCGGTTTTGTTGCATAGCTTCGAATTACCCGAGCGATTTGCTGGACATAGTGCCGAACCAAGGTGGCTAAAATAGATTTTGGACCCAAAGGGGAACTTTCAATGAGTGGATTGAAATACTTTTCTAGATCTTCCCTACCTAAGGATTTTGCACCATTATTTTCATAATACGGAATTGAGTTTAGCGCATTTAAAAGGTTTTCATCGCAAGTCCCCTCGCTAGCCCACTTTCCTTGATTATCGAATTTTGCACCAAGTTTTTTAGCCTGCTCATTTAAAAGCAAGTTGAATGGGCAGGTGTCAAAGGCAACTCGTTGGCCATTGAAATTCATGCTGATATTTGCGATTCCGCCAAGGTTGATGCAGAAATCTTGATCAGAAAATAAAAGTTGATCTCCTATTGGAACCAATGGAGCTCCTTGGCCTCCAAGCTGCACATCCAACATCCGAAAATCATTGATGACTTTCATTCCTGTTTTTTGATGAAGTGACCATCCATTTCCTATTTGAAGTGTAAGACCTTTAGATGGCTGATGAAAAACGGTATGACCATGGCTGCAAATAGCGTCAGGTTTGATCTGAAGTTCAGTGCAGAAGTTAGTCACCTGCTCCCCCATCCAATTACCAAAAGCAACATCTAATAGTGCTAATTCCAGCGCAGGTAGTGCGTGTGAGTTCATCAAGTCCGATTCTAGCTCCGCAGGAAAAGCTGCGGTGGCAGCATTCAAGATTTTAAATTCCCAATGGTCTGAATACCTAAATTGACAATAAGCTAAGTCAAGTCCGTCGCCAGAAGTGCCTGACATAAGTCCGATTACTGAATAGGTTTGTGACTCCATGGGTTAATTTTTGTTAAGTATAGGTCAGGTCAAAGATAAATTAACATCGATAAAATGAAGCCTTTTTTTTAATGGCTAATTTGCGGTTCCAAACTACTCCGAGTGGCAAATCTGATTATAGACATAGGCAACACCAGAATCAAACTGGCATTTTTTGAGTCAATTGAGCTCATTCAATCGCAGGCGTTTGATTCGATGGAGGAGCTTTTGATCAGATTGGAGGACGCTGCTTTTGAGCATTGTATCATTAGTTCGGTGAAGTATTCAGAGGATGAGTTGAAAACCTACTTCAAGTTTGATTTCCTATTCCTTGCTCACCAAACCAAAATTCCCATAGAAAATAAATATGGTTCACCACATTCCCTAGGCCTTGATCGAATTGCTGCCGCAATCGGTGCGTGGACAAAGGGAAAAGGCCACCCTATTCTTTCCATTGACTTGGGGAGCTGTATTACCTATGATTTTGTAGATGAATCTGGAGCTTACTTAGGAGGAGCGATTAGTCCTGGATTAAGCATGCGAGCTAGAGCAATGCATGAATTTACAGCTCGACTTCCCTTGGTGAAATTGGATAAACAGCCTCAAGATTTAATAGGCAACTCCACAATTTCATGTATGGAAATAGGAGTTTGGCATGGAGTAGTGCATGAAATTTTAGGCCAAATCAAGGCTTATCAGCAAAAATATCCGCAAATAATGGTCTTTGTTTGCGGTGGAGATGCACAATCTTTTGATTCATTAGTAAAAGACCACATATTTGTAGTCCCAAATTTGGTCCTGCACGGACTGAATGCTATTCTAAACCACAATGTTGAGTAAAATCAAATTGCAATTGCTGGGTGCCTGTTGCACTCTTTTCCTTTTTAATGAAGCTTTGGCACAATCCAGTGCTTCAACTTACAGTGCCTTAGGTATCGGGGAATTTAATTATTCCGGTTTGACGACCAATCAAGGAATGGGGGGCTTGGGAATAAGTTACGGAACAGGCTGGAGTGCCAACGTAGTCAATCCTGCGCTGAGTACTCGAAATACCATTTTCAATTTCCAGGCAGCCCTGAATTATAAAAAAATCAACGCCAATAATGGAACCGAAACCTCAGATGTGGATGGTGGAGGATTATCCTATATAGCCTTTTCACTTCCCGTGAAGTCAGGAAAAACGACCTTGGGAATGGGCTTAAATCAGATCACTAGTGTGAATTACCGCTTGCTGATCGGTAGCCAAGTAAATAATGCGACGATCAATGCTACGAATTACATTGAAGGAGACGGAGGAATTTCAGAAGCTTATATCAATACGGGTTTTGTCGTAGCCAAAAATTTGAGTTTGGGTATTCAAGGCTCTTACTTGTTTGGCTCTACGATTCGGACCAATCAGTTGAGTCTGACAGATGCCGATGGGGTTGATGTTGGGATCCCAACAGAATATTATGAAAGATTAACAGTTTCAGATGTAGGCTTTAAATTGGGCACGCATTACATGATTCCGCTTTCAACCAAGAACTCGCTTCACCTAGGAGCCATCTATGAAAAACTGGGTGATGTGAAGGGAAGAGCTTTTGCAAAACTTGCCGCCTTTGGGGAGGCAAATGACCTTGATACAGACGGCGATTTGATTGCAAATGATGAGCCAGGAAGTGTCTATATACCAAATCGTTATGGCTTTGGATTCACCTTTGAAAAGATGAATAAGTATGCGATTGGATTGGAAGCGCAGTATCAGGATTTCAAGCAGTATCGCTCCTTTTTAGATGATCCAACTCAATTAAAAGAGGTAATAAAAGTAGGACTTGGGATGCAAATCGTGCCAGATTATTTGGCGATTGACAGCCCTTTGAAGCGAAGTACTTACCGATTTGGAGTAGAATATATCCAAACTCCATACTATCTGAACAACACCAATATCACTGATCTTGGCATCAACTTTGGAGCTTCACTACCACTGAATCAACTGTCATTAATGAACTTTGCAATGAAGGTAGGACAGCGGGGAACGACTGAAAATGGGCTAATCCGCGAAAACTATATTAACTTTACCCTTGGATTTTCATTGAATGACAACAGCTGGTTCTACAAACGAGTATTTGAATAAATAAAACAATCACAAATCACTAAGGTTAAATCTTTTGAGAGAAAGATTTATATCCTTAAAATTGGCATCCGAATTAAACCGTATAATAAAATGAAACTTAAAGCGACACTCCTAAGTCTATCTGCGCTACTTCTGGCAGGTATGGTTCAAGCTCAAGATGGCTGGAATTGGCCAGCAGATCCAGCTCAAGAAGCAAAGGCAAGAGAACTTAATGCAGCTTATGTAGACTACATGAAGTCTGAGCAATTTGTTGCAGCTACTAAGCCTTTGAATTGGCTGCTTGTCAATGTTCCAAATTTGAATGAATCCATTTACATCAATGGGGTAAATATCTACAAAGGTGCATCTGAGGAAGTAACTGACGCGGCGAAAGTGGCGGTTTATCAAGATTCAGTTTTGGCGATCTATGATAAGAGAGGTGAGCTATTCAACAACGAATCAAACTGGATTGAAAACAAAGCTTATTATGGCTATCAGTTCTATAAGGATGATAAAGATAAATTGAAAATAGCGGTAGCTGATTTTGAGAAAGCCTTGAAATTAAATGGTGCGATCAATTACCAATTAGTTCCTGCTTATTTCAACTTGGTTTATAGAAACTATGCTTATCACAAGGCTTACTCTGGTGAGCAGATTCTGACCATGTATGATAATTTGAATGGGATTTTAGATGCTGAAGGTGCTAAGGGAACGGATGTGTCCAGCCAGAAAGGCAACATGGAGCAACTTCTTGTTGCAATGGAATTGATTGATTGTAATTTCATCGAGAACACCATGGGAGCGAAGTTGAAGGCTGACCCTACTAATGAAGTGTTGGCAGATCAAATCTTCAAATACTCTGTACAATACAAATGTTTCTCATCTGCAGCATTCTTGCAAGCCCTAGAGATCAAGCATGCTAAAGAGCCAAGTTTCTCTACTTCTCAAGTAATCGCAATGCGATACATGCAAGAAGATAACACTGCGAAAGCGGAGAACATGTGGGACCAGGCCTATACTTTAGCTGAGAATCCTACTCAAAAGTCAGATGCTAAAATGGAACTTGCTAAAATCTATTTCAAGCAAGGTAAAAAATCTGCCGCTAGAGCTGCTGCTAAAGAAGCCGCAGACCTGGATAACTCAAAAACTTCAGACGTGTACTCGTTGATCGGGGGAATGTATATGAACTCCTTCAATGACTGTAAAGGAGGAGAAAGCCGAGCAAAAGATTATTCCATCTACATCGCTGCTTACAACGCATATCAGCGTGCTGGAGACAGAGAAGGTATGGCAAATGCTAGATCGAGATTCCCTTCTCGAGAAGAGTTGTTTACTGAAGGACTAGCTGTAGGTTCAACTGTCAATACCGGATGTTGGGTTGGCGAAACAGTAACTTTGGCTACGAGAGATTAAGAAAATAATAATTCTAAAAAGGCAGTCTATATGGCTGCCTTTTTTAGTTTATACAAATAAGGTTTTCAATTATCTTTAGAAAATGAAATTCAGTTTTCAACAGTTGATTTTGATCTGCTTAAGTCTTTGCATAATGTTTTCATGCCGTGAAGATGCAGATCAGGCGTCCATTCAAGAATACGATGGACCCATGACTAGCTCCACCAATATTCACTTAGTTCAAAGTGATTCTGCCATTATTCGGTCTGATCTTAAAGCGCCAAAGCAATTGGAGTTCGCCAATGGGAATATTGAATTTCCGGAGGGAATAGAAATTCAGTTCTTTGAAAAGGACGGCACCTTAGGGACGACTATGCGCGCGGACAAGGGTTTTTATCTCAAAGAACAAAACCTTTACAAAGGAATGGGGGACGTGAAAGTAAAGAACCTCCTGAAAGACCAACAGCTGCAAACAGAAGAAATCTTTTGGAATCCGAATGAGAAGCGGATTTATACCGATAAATTTGTGACCATTCAAGAGAGGCAAACGCTTTTCAATGGAACGGGCATGGAAGCGGATGAATCGTTTTCCACCTATAAATTGAAAAATGTCCGAGATTCCAGGACATTACTTCCCGGAGAAGGAATTTGATTTCTAATCATTTACCGACTCCAGCAAAAAAAAGAAAATATAAGCTTGAAACTCGCAGACGCACTCATAATCTCCTTATCCCTCGCTCTAATCATCATTGGAGTTCATCAATCTCTGACCGTAGGCATTGAATCCTCCTATGCTATTTTTATGTTTGCAGTGGCTTTGTTATTTTGGTTTCAATACCGAAAAGTGACGGCTAACCAAAATCCTCCCGAGGAAAAGAAAAAATCAAAACCAGCCAAAAAACGCTAAATGGAAGCTTCCTATTTGATCTATGTAATTATTACGCTGGTATTTTCGGCTTTTTTTTCGGGAATGGAGATCGCATTTATTTCATCCAATAAGCTCCAAATCGAACTTCAAAATAAACAAGGAGACCTTACAGGTAGATTATTGAGCGGCTTTGTGCAGCGCCCTGGCCAATTTATCGGAACGACACTAATGGGAAATACCATTTCCTTGGTGCTGTACGGCATATTCATGGCCTATTTGATGGAAGAACCACTGAAATCAAACCTGCCGGAGAGTCTAAATAATGAAGGATTTATCCTTTTTTCACAAACAATTGTTTCTACAATAATCGTTTTAATCACTGCGGAATTTTTGCCGAAGAGCCTTTTTATGCTCAACCCCAATAGCATGCTCACTTTTTTTGCGCTGCCGTTTTGGTTGATCTACACTTTGATATATCCGATTGTTTGGGCTACGGTTTGGCTTTCCCGGTTTTTTATTACGAAGGTGTTGCGATTGGAATATTCTGAAGACAAGCCAGTTTTTACTGTTACAGATCTCAATAGTTTTGTTCAGAATCACCTGACCAAAGCAAAAGAAGAAGGGCATGTGGATATTGACACTAAAATTTTTGATAACGCGGTAGAGTTTAAAACAGTCCGAGTCCGGGAATGTATGGTGCCAAGAACAGACATTGTCTCTGTTGAGGTGGATGATCCGATAGAAGATTTGAAGTCAATTTTTGAAGAAAGTGGCCATTCCAAAATCATCGTGTATCGAGAGACGATAGATGATGTGATCGGGTACTGCCATCAGTTGGAGCTTTTCAAGAAGCCAAAGACGATTGAAGAGATCTTGACTCCGATTTTGATTGCGCCGGAATCCGCTTTGGCAAATGAGCTGTTGATTCAATTTATCCAAGAGCGAAAAAGCCTTGCATTGGTAGTGGATGAATTTGGCGGGACAAGTGGAATTGTTTCTATGGAAGATATTATTGAGGAAATTTTTGGGGAAATCGAAGATGAATATGACAACGATGACCTAATGGAGCAAAAAATTTCTGAGCAGGAATTTGTCCTCAGTGCGCGTCAAGAAATTGATTATTTAAATGATAAATATGACTGGGATCTGCCAATAGGTGACTTTGAGACACTTTCAGGCTTGATTTTGTCCCTCACAGAGAACCTTCCAAAAAAAGGAGAGTCAGTAACATTTGGCCCCTATACCTTCACAATTCTTACGAAGCAAGACCATCGAATTGAAACAGTTAGGCTCAAAATTAACTCCTCTGGGATTTTTTAGATAAAGCTTTGATTCAGAATATATTTTGAATTTCGTTACTAATGCTATTATTTTGCGACTCCTAAAAAAGCGTAGTAACAATAATGGCGTTAATTAAACAAATAAGACAGCGGACAGGTCTCGCAATCGGTGTAATAGCCGGCGGGTTAATTTTATTCCTTCTCGGAGGAGACTTATTGAGTCCAAATTCATCACTTCTCAATTCCAGCCAAAACATCGTAGGTGAGATAGCAGGCGAGGATATTACTTATGAAGAATACATTCTTAAAGTAGAGGAAGTAAAAATTGCTTACCAACAACGAACTGGAAGAGCTCCATCTGAGGTGGAAATGGTCACTGTTCGTGAGCAGGCTTGGCAAGCAATGATCGTTGAGCGAGTATTCAACGAAGAATATGAGAAGCTTGGATTAGAGGTGTCAGATGCTGAATTGGTGGACATGGTTCAAGGGAAAAACCTTGTAGCTGAACTTCGCCAGCAATTGGTAAACCCAACTACCGGTGAATTTGACAAGAATCAGTTGATTACTTTCCTTCAGTCTTTGGAGACAGCAGATCCTGCACAGCAAGCTTTCTGGGCTCAGCAGGAAAAATTGTTTGCTAGCTCTAGACTTCGAATCAAATATGACAATCTGTTAGCGACATCTGAGTTCACTACTCAAGCAGAAGCTAAGATGGAATACAAAGCAGCGAATTCTATTGCTGACGTTTCTTTACTTTATGTTCCTTACTATGCAGTAAAGGACGATGAGGTAAAAGTAGAAGAAAGCGATATGAATGCTTACTTAGAAAAAAACAAGTCAAAATTCAGAACTGGGAATACTGCAAGCATCGAATATGTTAGCTTCAGCATTCTTCCTAGCGGGCAGGATTCAGCGATGGTGATCGAAGAAATCGCTGCATTGACTGAAGAATTGAGAACTTCTGCCAATGACTCTGCATTTGCAGTAAGAAATTCCGAAAACCCAACAGCATTTTACACTTTCAAGCCAGGAGAAGATCTTCCTGCTGATTTAGTGTCTAATGTAGGTCAAGTAATAGCAGGTGAGACTTATGGTCCATTTGTTACTCCAAACGGATCATACGTTTCCTATAAAGTTTCTCAGGAATACAGTGGTACTCCACGAATGAGAGCATCGCATATTTTGTTTTCAACAGAAAACATGAGTGATCAGGCTAAAGCTGATGTAAAAGCTGAAGCTGAGCGGGTGCTTGCAGAAGTAAAAAGCTCAGGAAATTTTGCGGTGGCAGCTAGTCAATATGGACAAGATGCTTCAGCCCAGAATGGTGGAGATCTTGGATGGTTTGCCAAGGATGATTTCGTTGAGGAATTTGCCAATGCAACGTATGCAGCTAACTCTGCTGGCATTCTTTCAAACTTGGTAGAAACTGAATATGGTTACCATATTATTGAAGTGACAGAAATGCCAAAGTCAAACTATACCAAAGTAGCTACTTTGGAGAGAGAACTTGTAGCAAGTGATGCCACTCGAAATGAAGCTTTCAGAAATGCGGATTCATTTGCAGCAAATTCTGGAAACAGAAACCAATTCACAGAGAATGCAGAAACTGAAAACTTTAGAATTATTCAGGCAAACGCAATTGATGCGAGCGCTAGAAATATCAATAATATCCCGAATGCAAGAGAAGTAATCCGTTGGGCTTTTTCTGAAGCTTCTACAGATGAGGTTTCTCCTGTGTTTGAATTAGACAATGCGTACCTAGTGGCAACATTGGTGAGCAAAAAAGAAGAAGGAGATGTAACTCTAGCTGACGTTAGAGAGCAGGTCGAAACTCAAGTTAGAAATGAGAAGAAGGCTGCATTGATCCAGTCGAAATTAAAAGGTTTGGCTACTTTGGAAGAAATGAAAGCAGTTTATCCAGAGTCTGCATCTATCAACCAAATTCCTGACTTGAAGTTGAGCACCTCAGTGATTCCGGGCGTAGGCTTCGCTCCTAAAGCGATCGGTTCTATCTTCGGAATAAAGGCAGGTCAACTTACACTACCTGTACAAGAGGACATCGGAGTTTTGGTGGGTCGATTGAACACACTCACTCCAGCAGCTGAGATTGGTGACTACTCCGGCTTCCAAGGTTCATTAACTCAGAATGCTTCGCAGCGAACTTCCTACCAAGTCATGATGGCACTTCAGGATCTGGCAAACGTGAAAGATTATCGCTACAAATTCTTCTAAGGAAAATCAAAACAAATGAACCCATGCCCAACAGCATGGGTTCTTTGTTTAAGTTCAAAATAAGAGTGGAGTATGAAAAAGGATTTTAATACCGCGTCATTTAAAGAGAAGTTAGAAGCAAGCGGCCAATTCCCAATGCTTTATATGTTCAAGTTTATTGTTCCAAATGGTAAGGAACAGGAAGTCGCTGCACTTTTCCCTAAAAATGAAATTGCCATTAAAGCCAGTTCAGGTGGAAAATACGTCAGTACGACGATCAAGCCTTTAATGGATTCGGCCGATCAAATTATTGCCATCTATGAAAGAGCCTCGAAAATCGAAGGCTTATTATCACTTTAATTTCAAGCGATCATGTGGAAAGAGGAAGACAATAAACTGAAGCGAACATTCAAATTTGGAGATTTTCAGGAGGCCTTTGCATTTATGACTCGAGTAGCATTCTTGGCAGAGATACAAAATCACCACCCCAACTGGAGCAATGTGTATAATACAGTGGAGATCGAGTTGACAACACATGACGCAGGAAATACCGTGACAGCGAAGGATCGCAAGCTCGCTGAGGCGATAGACAAGCTGCTAGGGTAATGGATCAAGGAATCAATTTATATCTCGTCCCCACGCCAATTGGAAACCTCAAGGATATTACCCTTCGGGCTATTGAGGTATTAAAAAGTGCAGACGTCATTTTAGCAGAAGATACACGAACAAGTGGGAGCTTGCTCAAACATCTTGAGATATCCAGACCATTGCAGAGCTATCATATTTTTAATGAACACAAGACAGTTCAACGGCTTGTAGATCGAATGAAAGGAGGCGAAGTTTTTGCATTGATTAGCGATGCTGGGACACCTGCGATTTCCGATCCTGGCTTTTTATTAGTGAGAGAGGTACTCGCAGCTGGTTTGGATGTCCAATGTCTTCCGGGAGCTACAGCTTTGATTCCAGCCCTTATCAACAGTGGATTGCCAAATGATCGCTTTGTTTTTGAAGGATTTTTGCCGCATAAAAAAGGTAGAAAAACACGCATTGACAATCTAGTAGATGAGGTGCGAACCATGGTCTTTTATGAATCCCCCCATCGCTTAATGAAGACTTTGGAGCAGCTTGCTGAGGCATTTGGTGCGGATCGTCAGGCCTGCGTCTCTCGTGAGTTGACCAAACTGCATGAAGAAAATGCCAGAGGTACTTTGGCAGAACTAATTGAATACTATAATTCCAATCCATTGAAAGGAGAAATTGTCTTGACCGTGGCCGGAAAAAACCCCAAAGCATAAATGCTCAAAAAATCTGAGCTCAGCCTATTGCTGGAGCAAACACAGGAGATTGCCAAGGAAGCTGGCGCATTCATTCGAAAAGAGCGACAACATTTTAATATCGATAAGGTCGAGCATAAAGGACTAAATGACCTCGTTTCTTATGTGGATAAAGAAGCTGAAAAGTTGATCGTAAAGCAGCTTTCTAAGATTTTACCTGATGCAGGATTTATTACTGAGGAGGGAACCGAGGCCAAAGCTGCGGCGACCTTGACTTGGGTCATCGATCCCCTTGATGGTACGACGAATTTCATCCATGGACTTCCCGTATATGCAGTAAGTATTGCCTTGATGGAAGCAAATGAAGTGGTATTGGGCGTAGTCTATGAAGTGAATCGGCATGAATGCTTCTATGCCGTAAAAGGTGGTGGGGCCTACTGCAACGAAACAAAAATCCAAGTTAGCAAAGCTTCTTCGCTTGCTGAATCCTTGATCGCGACAGGTTTTCCCTATTATAACTTTGAGCTAATCGATAAATACATGGGTGCCCTCAAGGAATTGATGAAAAGCACGCATGGGCTTCGACGACTGGGAAGCGCTGCGGTTGACCTTTGTTATGTGGCGGCAGGAAGGTCTGAGGGCTATTTTGAATATAACCTCAACTCCTATGACGTGGCTGCTGGCGCATTAATCGTGGAGGAAGCGGGAGGAAAAGTCACTGATTTCAAAGGTGGCAGAGATTTTATCTTTGGCAGACAAATCATTGCAACAAATCACTTGATTCATCAGGAATTTACAGAAAAGGTAAAACCAATTTTGGAATAGGTTATTTCAACAAAAAGTACCAAACCAAAATACTTAGGATAGAAATCGGTATCCCCAAGCCCGATAGAAGTGCCGCGAGTTTTGGCCGAAGCTCATATTGAATGGCCACCAAGGAGCCGGTAATCATAGGTGCCATTCCGCTTTCTAAAATTGTGACTTGCAGCATTAGCTCGTTTTCGAAATCAAAATTCCGATAGATCACCCAAACTAATGCTGGAGCGAGTAGTAATCTGTAGCTCATCCCCATCCAGAAGAATCTTGAATTGAGTGATTCAAAGTCTAAGCGAAAGCGAAGCCCTATGGCAAAGATCGAAGCCGGCACCATTGTTTTTCCGATGGCTGAGGCGTAGGGCAAAATGAATTCTGGGGTTTTCCAGCCTGCAAAGCTCATAATAAGCGTTCCTATCAAAAATAAGAAAGGCGGGAAAGAGATGATTTTTAACGGGATGGCGCTGAGTTTACTTTCATGATGTGAGTAGATGGAAGCGACAACGATAGAGACCGAAGAAACCAACAAAAAGGAACCTCCTTGATCAATCAATAAAGCGGTAGAAAGCCCTTCTTTTCCCAAAAGTCCTTCGATAACTGGAAAACCCAAGAACGAAGTATTAGCTAGCCCTGAGACGATTATCAGGCAACCTGTCGTGGCGGAATCCCAGTGAAGGAGTTTTCCCAATGTTCCAAACAAAATCCAAGAACAGAAAAAAGTAAACCAAGCAGCTGATATAGGAAGAAGTAAGTTCCAGCCCGGATCGATCTGAGGAATATACAGGAGGGCAAGAGCAGGTAAGACAAAATTGAAAAGGTAAAAATTCACCCACTTGCTTACTTTTTCTTTGGGGAAAGAGGGTCGGGTTTGAAAATATAGCCCGAGGGAAAGCATGAGGATGGCAAAAAATAAAGTCAGCATGCTAGAATTTTGGTAACCAAACAATTAATTAACATAAACATAATTTTTTAAAATTGACCCACGCGTCCAATCCTGCTAATTTTGAATCAAATTATTTCACGATGACTAAGCTAATACCAATTTTTATTGATGGGAAAAAGTGGATCCAACTTTCTCAATTGTCACAAGAGCAGATGGATTTGATTAAATCTTGGCTTCCTATTCAAAGTCTTCGAAAGATAATCTTCCAAGGAATTGAATTGGCAGATTGCATCGATTTTGAAATCTATGACTTTTGGTTTAAAACAAATCAAGTTTCAAGTAACGCCCCCTCTGTTTTGGACTTTTAATCCAATCCGTAACTTTTTCTTTTTTCCTCAAAGTAGATTTCAAGTTCAGGATAAAAAGGACTGACTGCAAGAGGTACTCCGTCCAGGATTAATTCCATTCCACCTTGAATATCATCTTTGTTGAGTTGAATTCCTTCTAAAAGATAGACCAAATCCTCTAGCGATAGCGGTTCATCAATGGTAGAAGGATAAAGGATGTAGTCATTTCCATAGAAATCAACTGCCTCAAGGTTGATTCGATGAGCATTTGAATGGGCATAAATACTTAATTGTTCTCCCCATTTACTTTCGGGGAAATTCAATTTCACCAACAAAACCGAAGTGATTTCCTCGCTAAAGTAGGTTTCAGGCCGAAATTTAAAATTGATCATCTTCCAAAAGTAGGAATTCCTTTTCAAACCGAATTTGTATCTGGATTTAGGATTGGATAATCGGGACTTTCGGGCTATTTTTGGGTCGTTCGGTCTGGGATCATCATGTTACTAGACCATTTCCATAATTGCTCTCAAACCCCTAGTTATGAAAAGAGATTCGCTTGTTTTCGACCTAATTGCTCAAGAAGAAGACAGACAAAAAAGAGGCATTGAATTAATAGCTTCAGAAAATTTCACCAGTAAACAAGTCATGGAAGCAGCAGGCAGCGTCCTGACGAATAAATATGCCGAAGGGCTTCCAGGCAAACGCTATTATGGCGGTTGCGAAGTGGTCGATGAAATCGAGCAATTGGCGATTGACAGGGCTAAAAAACTTTTTGGAGCAACATGGGCAAATGTTCAGCCCCATTCTGGTGCTCAGGCTAACGCAGCGGTTTTCCTTGCATGCCTCAAAGCTGGTGATCCAATTTTAGGTTTTGACCTTTCTCATGGAGGGCACTTGACACATGGCTCACCGGTTAATTTTTCAGGAAAGCTTTATGACCCTCATTTCTATGGGGTGGAAGAGGAAACTGGGGTGATTGATTACGATAAAGTAGAGGAGAAGGCACTTGCAGTAAATCCTAAAATGATTATTTGCGGAGCATCGGCCTATTCGAGAGACTGGGATTATGAGCGGTTGCGTGAAATTGCAGATCAAGTAGGGGCGATTTTATTGGCAGACGTATCCCATCCATCAGGATTAATTGCAAGGGGACTTTTAAATGATCCATTAGATCATTGTCACATCGTCACCACTACTACACATAAAACTCTTCGAGGACCTCGAGGGGGCTTGATTTTGATGCGGGAGGATTTTGACAATCCTTGGGGATTGACTACACCAAAAGGAGAAATCCGAAAAATGACTGCTTTGCTGGATATGGGTGTATTCCCAGGTACACAAGGCGGACCATTGGAACATATTATCGCGGCAAAAGCGGTGGCCTTTGAAGAATGTCTTTCAGATGATTACATGGAATACATCCTTCAGGTAAAATTAAATGCATCCATTATGGCTGCTGAGTTCGTAAGTCTAGGTTATAAATTAATCTCAGGAGGAACTGACAACCATTTGATGCTAATCGATCTTAGAAATAAAGACCTGACAGGAAAGCTTGCCGAGGAAACCCTTGGGAAAGTGGATATCACCATCAATAAGAACATGGTTCCTTTTGATACCAAATCACCTTTTGTGACCTCAGGGATGCGTATAGGAACACCTGCGATCACTACTCGAGGGCTGAAAGAATCCGATATGAAAAAAATCGTTGGCTTGATCGATCGCGCATTGATGAATCACGACAACGAAGCCGAATTGGCAAAAATCAAAAGTGAGGTAAACTCATGGATGATCAAATTTCCACTTTATTAAGAAGCTCAAACACCTGTGGCCTTAGATCAATATCAAGAAGAGGAAGAAGAAGGGATGTCCTTTCTGGACCATTTGGAAGCGTTAAGATGGCATTTATTTCGATCCGTCTCCGCTATCCTGATTCTTACAGTCGTAGCATTCATTGCGAAAAGCATAGTCTTTGGAATCGTGATTTTGGGTCCATCAAAAGTGGATTTTGTCACCTACCGATGGATGTGCAACTTGAGTGACTATTTTGGAATTCCTGCTTTGTGTATTGATGAACTTCCTTTTACCATCCAAAGTAGACAGATGACGGGTCAGTTTTCGATGCACATGACCTCCAGTTTGGTAGTGGGTTTCATTGTGGCTTTTCCTTATGTCTTTTGGGAAGTATGGAGATTTATCAGTCCAGGCCTATATGATCAAGAGCGGAATGCAGCACGCGGCGCGGTTTTCTTTGTGAGTATGCTCTTTTTCCTAGGAGCTTCATTTGGATACTTTATCCTAGCGCCACTTTCCATTAATTTCCTTTCGAATTACCAATTGGATCCTACGATTCTGAATGAATTCGACATCACTTCCTATGTAAGTACATTGACGATGTTGGTATTGGCTTCGGCGATCATGTTTCAGCTTCCAGTAGTGGTTTATTTCTTGGCGATGTCTGGTTTGGTAACCTCGGGAATGTTGATTTCCTACCGACGCCATTCCATTGTGGTGATCTTGATTTTGGCAGCAATCATTACACCTCCTGATGTAATCAGCCAGATCTTGATAGCAATGCCTATTCTTATTTTATATGAGGCGGGGATTCAAATTGCCAAGCGATTAGAGAAAAAAAGAGCATTAAAAGCAGCGCAACAGGATATCGATGACGCGCTTTAAGTAGATAGAAAGAAAAAATCATGTCGAAAAAAATAGCAATAGGTGGCGACCATGCCGGATTCGAATACAAGGCTAAACTGGTGGCTAGGCTCGTTTCCTTGGGATATGAAGTCAAAGATTTTGGACCATTCTCTGAGGCTTCAGTGGATTATCCGGACTTTGTACACCCTTTAAGTTCAGCAGTGGAGTCAGGGGAATTCGAACTGGGGATCGTTATCTGTGGAAGTGGAAATGGAGTTGCAATCACAGCGAATAAACACCAGGGAATTAGAGCCGCACTTTGCTGGAACGAAGAACTGGCAGCTTTGGCTCGTCAACATAACGATGCAAATGTCATCGCAATCCCTGCAAGATTTATCAGCTATGAATTGGCTGAAAAATTAGCCGAGACATTTTTGACTACGGACTTTGAAGGAGGTAGGCATCAAAACCGGGTGAATAAAATCGCTTGTAGCTAAACATGAAAAAGCCCGATGGATTCTTAATCTATCGGGCTTTTTTCTGAGTTTCCCTGAGTTATTTTTTCAAATGAAAAACACCGGGTTTTGTCTCTGTATAATTTGATTCTAAGGCAGGAAACTGACGAAGTAATCGCTTAAACTCCCCATTGGGATCGAGGACCACTTCACTTTTTTGAACTTGGAGCATTTGAAAAATACGAGCTTTTTCAGGAAGCCCCCGCTCTTGGTTGAGATACACACGTGAGAGGTTATAATTTAAAAAAGGACCTCCCAAGTTTGAGTTTTGGAAATAGGAAAGGTCGTTGCCTAATACCATTAGGCTTTTTTCTGGTTGATTCGTGGAAGGCTTGACAAAATAATCTCCTTGACTTTTTTGTTGCCAATACCACCACGAGACGATTGGGAAAGCTAAAATCAATAGCAAAAATGAAAGATTGGCAATGATTCCTGATTTGAAATAAAGGTAAAATTGCGTGATCAAGTAAGTCAGAACTGGGATAAAGATCACCAATTGAAAAGCTCCCTGACGCTTGATAAACACAAACTCAAAAGCCGAAAACAGCATCCACAAAATTACCAATTGTCGCTGCTTCTGCTGATTAATGGTAGACCCTTTGAACGCAGTAGAAACAAAGTATCCTACTGCTGCGAGCAGGATAGGAAATGATCCTAGAATCAGCCAATCTAGGCTGGACTGGTAGTAATACTTTTCTGAAAAGAATGAAAGTGGCCAAATTTCAATCGCTTCAATTAGCCCTTCTGTCCAAAAATAGAATACAACTATTAAGATCAGTGGAAGGAAATAGCCAATCAGAGAAAGCATTAATTGGCGAAAAGAAAAGCCGCTGATTGCGATTCCGGTAAAGATTAGGTAAGGAAGAAAAAGCAAGTAATTGGGCTGAAATCCAGTGGCGATTCCGGCATAGAGTCCAATCAAAAGCGTTGATTCTGACCCCTCTTTTTGCAAAACAGTTTGGGAGAAAAGTTGTCCAAGAGCCAAGATCAAGAAACAGCTTGCCAATAATGCTGGGCTCAAGCTGAGCATATCAAAGGAAAAATGGAACAATGCAGCCATAATGATCGCTGGCAAATAGGTGTTTTCCTCAAAGGCCCGGAACTTAATTAAGATTGAATTCCAATAAAGAATTTGAAATAAAATCAAGAGCCTACCCACCCATTCGTATGCCACCAAACTTCTCCCAAAAATCAAATCCATTGCCATGAAAAAACCCGCAGCCAATGGCCCCGTATCATCGATGATATCCTTATACAACAAAAACCCATCACCAACCCGCTCGCCCAAGATCAGCCAAGTCAGCTGAGCGGAAGTTATTGGAAATGGATTCACTAGGAAATAGATTGCAGTCAACAGCAAAAGGTAGATTCCTATGCCGATCAATCTAAATGGATCATTGACTCGAAAGAAGTTTAACAAATCGAATAAGTAAAAGTGGTGGCTTGGTTTGCCCGAAATTAACCCTTGCCCAACTATTTCGCTAAATTTGTACCATAAATACTTGTGATGGAAAGTAAAAGACAACAAAAACACGCAAAATTGCTCCAAAAGGAGCTTGGTGATATATTTCAAAAGGAGGCAAAACACCTGATTGGTAGAGCAATGGTCACTATTACGCGTGTAATGGTTAGTCCTGACCTTGGGTTTGCAAAAATTTATTTAAGCTTTTTATTGGCTGACCCAAAGGCAACTTATGAGCTAATCAATGAGCACAAAAAGGAAATCAGACATACCCTTGCCAAACGAATCGGAAAATCAGTTCGGATTATTCCTGAAATCGCATTCTTTCCAGATGACTCAGCGTCCTATGCCCAGCACATGGACAAGGTGATTTCTGATTTGAATATCCCACCCGCTCCTCCTGAAGAAGAGGAGGAAGATTAAATCCCAGGCCTTGAATCTTAGCTCGTTTATAGCGTCACGATATTTCCGAAGCAAAAAGAAACGGAACTTCATCACCATACTTTCCATCATTTCTATCATTGGAGTGACCGTAGGTACAATGGCATTGGTGATCGTGATGTCTGTTTTTAATGGTTTGGAAGATTTGATTCGCGGGCTTTTTGCAAGTTTTGATGCAGAGATAAAAATCGAGGCTACACTAGGGAAAAGCTTCCAAACGAGTTCTGATTGGCTTACTGCTATAGAGAAAGTGGAAGGGGTCGCCATTCTGACCGAAGTGATTGAAGATAATGCGCTATTGGATTACAATGGCAATCAAATGATCGGTCGAGTGAAGGGAGTTTCCGATAATTTTCTAGATCAGGGAAGGTTTTCCAAAGGCTATTTTTGGGGGGATACCACGCTTGGTACAGACCTTCGACCTGCAGCTATTTTGGGTCGTGGGGTTGGGTTTTTTCTCTCTGTGAATTTGAACAATGTCAACGTCCCTTTAAAAGTCTTTTATCCCAAAGCGCCAAGAAGTGCAGCTACATTGGATCCAAACCAACTTTACGCGACGGCTACTTTGGAACCGGTGGCCTATTTTAGCATTGAGCGGCAATTTGATGATCAATACATTATCGTTCCTTTAGAATTTACCAAGAGCCTACTCAATTATGGAGACAAGCGTACTTCCCTTGAAGTCAAGGTAGCGGAAGGATATTCGATCGATGAAGTTCAAGAAAACTTAAAGACTCATTTAGGACCAGATTTCTCCGTAAAAAACACTGATGAGCAACATGCGGCATTATTGAGGACAGTCAAATTGGAAAAGTTTTTTGTCTTTTTGACCCTTACATTTATTTTGGCAATTGCTTCCTTCAATATTTTCTTTTCACTGAGTATGCTCGCCATCGAAAAGAAAAAAGACATGGCCGTGCTCAAAGCCATGGGAGCCACAGATAAATTGATTCATCGAATCTTCCTGAAGCAGGGAATGATGATTGCTTTTTCCGGGGCCATTCTCGGTTTGATTTTAGGCTATGGGGTATGTTTTTTACAGCAAAGTTTTGGCTTAGTTTCCCTTGGGATTTCCTCAGCTGTGGTGGATGCATATCCTGTCCGAGTGGTTTGGACAGATTTTGTCTGGATTAGCTTGGCTATTTTGACGATTACATTTGCAGCTTCCTGGAGACCGGCTCACATTGCTTCTCAGGTGGATACTACTGCTGAGCTTTAGAATTACAGACTTTTTCCCAAACAGTCTTTGCCTGAATCATTCCCAATTCACTGGCTTTCAATAGGGCTGAACAGGCTTCTTCAATTCTTTTTAATCGCTGAAGCGTTATTCCTTGATGGTAATAGCCTGCCGGATTCTCTGGGTCATTTGCGATCAGTTGGATGAAATCAGCTAGCGCTGCGTCCAGGTCTCCGGCTAAATACCTGGCTTGGCCTCGACCTAAGTAATAAGCTCCATTGGAATCTTCAAGCAGGAGCGCATCAGAAAAATCTCGTTCTGCAAGCTTCCAACTCTTTTTTCCAGTATAAATTTTCCCGCGATAATAATAGGATTCGGTATCAAATTCGTCCAAGCCGATTGCAGCTGTGAAATCCTCGATAGCACCAAGACTGTCGCCATGATTCATTCGGTAGAATCCCCTTTGTTTATAGGTTTGACCATTGGCAATGGAATCAGCAATTACTTGATCGAGTTGCTCCAGAAGGGCTAAATCCCCTCCTTCTTTTACTTGAGCCAAGCCCTGCTTTGCAGGAAGATGCCCAGGGTTGATTTCTAAAGCTGCTTCAAAGGATGAAATTGCGAGCATGTTTTCTCCAATCCGGATATAGGCCCTTCCTTTTTCCGAATAATAGTCAGGGTTGGTGGGGTCGTTTTCCAGTGCGCTTTCAAAATAATCCACTGCCAAATCAAACTCGCCCAACTCAAAGCTACAAAGCCCCAAGTGGTAATAAGCTTGCGCCGGATTTTCGGATTGAGCTGTCATGATTTGAGAGACGCCTTGATCCCCGGCTCCTTGCCTGTAAATTATTCGGGTTGTTTCTCCCGGAGGAGTGACTAGAAAATCCTGAAAATCCTTGATGGCAGGTTCATATTGTTTTAGTAAAAACCGAACCCTGCCCCTGGCAAAATAAGCTTCTGCGAATTCGGGATTGATGCTAAGCAAACTTGAAAAATCTGCCAATGCTCGATCTAAGTTTGATAAACGCTCAAAAGCTTGGCCTCGCATCCAGTAGGCTTCGAGATCTCTTGGGTGAGTGCTAATCCAATTTGTAAGCAGCATTTCTGCCTGCTGCCATTGTTGTTTATCAAATGCTTCGATGGCATCTTGAAGAAGTGCAGCGTTGGGCGCAGAAGAATCTACTTGACCATAGGAAAAGGTTAAAAGGTTAAAAAGGGAAATAAGAAGAACTGTTTGCTTCAGCATGAATCAGGATTCTGTTTTTCTAAATTTAAGCGTAGTAACCATAAATTGAAAATGGTTTCAAATTCCAAATTTTTGAAATTATCTTCTGATTTAGAACCAATTCCAATTGGAATAAAATCTCAATTGGATCGAATTTAACTGGATCATTGACTAGAAATTCAAGTAGATTGGCTCGAATTCATCAAAAAATTGAGAAATCCATTAAAAAAATTGATGAAATTTCATCGAAGGCATGTTTCTTGAAACGAGTTTTCAAAAATCTTTTTCTAAAGAATCAGACGATGTCCAAAAAAACAACCAGCCTCATTCCCATATTATTTCTTTTCATTCAAATTGGTTTTAGCCAAAGTGCAGATAGTACACTTTCCCTAAAGTCCGGTTCGATCGCGAATCAATTCGAATATATTTACCAGAATTCGAATAATTTCCAAGAATATAAAGTGGTAAAGAGGACGAATTTGGATCAGTTGAAATCGAATATTTTGGATTCGATAAAATCCATGCAAGGTGAGGTGGCTAGCGCTAAGGGTATTTTGGCAGCAAAAAATGATTCAATTTCCTTTTTGAATTCATCCCTTGAAGTGGCTGAAACAGAAAAGCAAGCGGCGATCGATGCAAAAGATAATTTTACTTTTCTGGGTATGGGGATTGAAAAATCATTCTATTCGTCCATCATGTGGCTCATTGTCGTAGTGCTTGCAGGAGCATTAGGATTTTTTGCCTTTCAATATTCAAGAAGCTTCAGTAAAATCAAAAAGGCCCGAAAGGATTTAGAGGAGGTTCAGGAAGAATTAGAAAACCACAGAAAAAACACTTTGGAGCGGGAGCGCAAACTAAAGCGGGAATTGATAGATGCCCAAATGGGAAATAATTCCTAATCTTTTTGGCATATTCGTTGAAATCCCCACACTATTATGCCACTCATTAATTCCAATCAACTACTCGATAAAAATTATGATGTCGTAGTCGTCGGCCTTGGCGCAGTAGGTTCTGCTACACTTTACCAACTTGCCAAAAGAGGACTTTCCGTAGTTGGAATAGATCAATTTGACCCACCTCATACACTTGGCTCCTCTCATGGGGAAACTCGAATCACACGTTTGGCAGTTGGAGAAGGGAAAGATTATGTGGCGCTGGCAGTTCGGTCTCATCAGATTTGGAAGGAAATAGAATCGTTTGGAAGTGAACAATTATATCATCCAGTCGGAGGTGTATTGATGGACTCTGGGATTTCCCCTTGGGAAAAACATGGGACAAAAAGTTTTCTTGATCAGACCATTTCTTTTGCTGAGGAATTTCAAATTGATCACCGGATTGAATCCGGGAACCAAACTCAAAACCGCTTTCCCCATCTCCTATTGGAGCCAAGTGGAAAAAGCTACCAAGAATCTGCGACAGGCTATTTATTCCCTGAAAAATGCATTGCCGCACAGTTAGATCTTGCTAGTAAATACGGAGCAGATATTTTGAAAAACACCAAAGTTAAGAGCGTCGAGCCAGCGGCTAATGGATGCAAGGTTCAGTTGGAAGACAGAAGTATTTTCTCCAAAAGAGTCGTTTTGACAGCAGGTGGATGGATTAAGGATTTCCTTCCGAAAGAAAAAGGAAACAAGTTTAAGATCTGCAGGCAAGTACTTCATTGGTTGGAAATTGATTCCCAAAATAAGGAGTGGAAAAAATCCCCGGTATTCATGTGGGGTTTCGGTCCACAGCCTGAGGATTTTATTTATGGCTTTCCTTCGCTAGACGGGATAAGTGTAAAAATGGCTTCCGAGTCTTTTGTGGAAACATCCCACCCGGATTTATTGATAAGAGAAGTGGGAGAAAAGGAGCAACAAGATTTTTGGAATGAGAAAGTTGCCGGAAGATTTAAAGGGCTCACAGGAAAATTTATCAAGTCCTCGGTTTGTTTTTATACTGTGACCGAAGATGGCCGTTTTATAATTGAACCGTTATCGGATTTTCCATCAGTTTTAATGGCTTCAGCTTGTTCAGGACATGGTTTTAAACATTCTGCCGCTTTGGGAGAAAATCTCGCCCAGCAAATCTGTGGAGAAGAATTAACCTGTCCACTCATTTAAGGCAAGGGAGTTTTTAGGGAGTTCAAGCATCATCATTCAAAAAAACTTACTTTTGTCCTCAGAATTTAGAAACTAACTATGGCAAGAGAACGCGGTGCTGCATTGGAGGCAAGTGAGAAACGGAAGCTGACGAAGCAGAATTTGAATAAACTAGGGGGGATTTTTAGATTTCTTTTACCCTACCGCAGCTCGTTTTTTCTAGGTTTGTTCTTCCTGCTCTTTTCCTCATTGACGCTTCTTACCTTTCCATATGTTGCAGGAAAGCTAATTGACACCGCCCAAGGGAAGGATTGGATTGTCTCAGATATCAATTCAATCGCTCTGATGCTTTTGGGGATTTTAGCGATTCAAAGTGTGTTTTCGTTTTTTCGGGTTTGGCTTTTTTCCTTGGTTTCGGAGAAATCGATGCGCGATATCAGAATGGCGCTTTATGATCGGTTGATTCGGCTACCCATGACGTTTTTTGATCAGCGTAGAACTGGAGAATTGATCAGTCGAATCACTGCGGATGTAAGCATGCTTCAAGACACTTTTTCTGTGACTTTGGCTGAGCTTTTTCGGCAATTGGTCACTTTAGTCGCGGGAATAGTTTTTTTGATGGTGACCACTCCAAAGTTGACCTTATTCATGCTGGCCACATTTCCGGTATTGGTAATAATTGCGATGGTATTTGGAAGATTTATCCGACGGCTATCCAAGGCCACCCAAGATGAACTTGCTGCAGCCAATGTGATTGTAGAAGAGACTTTGCAATCGATCAGCACTGTGAAGTCTTTTGTGGGCGAGGCATATGAGTCAGCGCGGTATGGAAGCGGTTTATCTCGCGTAGTTCGAGTGGCATTGAAAGCTGCAAAATTCCGCGGCGCATTTATTTCATTTATTATTTTCGCGCTTTTTGGAGGAATAGTTGGTGTAATGTGGTACGGAGCCAGCCTAGTCAGTTCAGGTGTGATGAGTGTGGGCGACTTGGTTTCCTTCGTCCTTTATACCACTTTCATCGGTGGATCTATTGCAGGGCTTGGCGATATTTATGGTCAAGTTCAAAAGGCAATCGGCTCTTCAGAGCGAGTTTTGGAAATTCTCGAAGTCGATGAAGAATCAGCTGCTGGAATTCAAAAATCTAATTTCTCAGGAAAAATAGAATTCAATCAAGTTAAATTTCACTACCCTACCCGACCTGAGGTGGAGGTATTGAAATCATTGAGTTTTCATGTCAATCCTGGAGAAAAAGTGGCATTAGCAGGTCATTCGGGTGCTGGGAAATCTACCATCATTCAGTTACTTCTTCGTTTTTATGATATTCAGCAAGGTGAGATTAAGGTAGATGATCGCCTAGTTTCCGATTGGGAATTGGCCAGTCTGCGTTCACATATCGGGATTGTTCCTCAGGAGGTGTTGTTATTTGGAGGTTCAATCAAGGAAAATATCAGTTATGCAAAGCCTAATGCAAGCGAGGAAGAATTGATCAATGCGGCTAAAAAAGCCAACGCTTGGCAATTTATTTCTCAGTTTCCAGAAGGAATGGATACGCTGGTAGGTGAACGTGGTGTAAAACTTTCAGGTGGTCAGCGGCAGCGAATTGCTATTGCCAGAGCGATCTTGAAGGATCCTTCTATTTTGATATTAGATGAAGCTACCTCCTCGTTGGATTCTGAATCTGAATCTTTGGTTCAGGAGGCTTTGGATGAATTGATGAAAGGAAGGACGACCATCATTATAGCGCATCGACTAGCGACTATCCGGAAAGTAGATCGAATCTATGCCTTAAGTGATGGTAATATTGTAGAAGAAGGGAGTCATGCGCAGCTTCTCCAAAATGAAGATGGGTTCTATGCTAATTTAGTTCGACTCCAGTTTGCTGACTAATAAAGATTATGGGCAGTTATTGATTTCACGAGTCCCAAAACTTTTTCTCTATAAATCTTGGAGTTTGGGAATAAGGATTTCAAATCTTGCTCATTAAGAAGTAAAATTTCATCCAAATATTGCTTTGCTGCTTCGGGTTTCCATTTTTGAAGTCTGCTCAGCTTTGTTTTGGTCAGCAAGAAATAAACCCAGCTCGAAGGCATGTATTGTGCAAAAGGAAGTGCATAATGTGCTTCGACAGGAAAATGTTTATTGGGAGTTTGAATAAAGTGAAAACGACCCACTCGCTGAATTTCATTTGCCATCTTTAGTTGATTGGCACGTGTGTAGAGGTGTTCGATCACAGAATTTGAAAACACCAAATCAAACTCTTTTTCTTTAAACGCGACCAGTTTTGTCGCATCACCTGTTACAGCTTGGATATTTGGATGCTCGCTTGATTCTAAATGGAGGTTGAGGAGCGTAATTGAAATATTAGGTAAATCAGGAATATTACTTTTTTCCCAAAAATACGCTGTACCCCCAAGGTCAAGAATTCGAATTGGCTCGTTTTTTGAAAAAATGGAGAAGAAAAAATCCTCAAATACCGCTTGCCTTTTTGAGCGAAACTTGGCTCCTAGTGAATTTGGTTGGTCAGATGAGGCAAATAAATCAGAAATAAAACTCATGGATAGCCTTTTTGGCAGTTCAGGTAATAAATAATTCCAAAAGTAATCAGCCTTGAGGATTCTTTTCTTAATTTTGGACGAGAAATGAGTCTCACTGTCGATCTAATAGAACTTAAATGGTTTTTGAAAGATAAGGTGCCTTTTTTGAGGTGACATTTTTATGAAGAGAAGATTTGATAAGTATTTTCCTTGGGTTTTTACCACCAGTGATTTTTTAGCATCGCTAGTTGCGTTGCTGATCAGTGTTTTAGTTTTCAACTATTTCTCCCTTTTCCCAGAAGTTAGTTTTATCTCGATTTTACCCCTTTCGTTTTTGTGGGTATTGATTTCTGGACTTCGTAAAGATTATGAAATTGGGCGTACTGATGAGTTTGACCAAACAATTAAAAGGCTTTTAGGGACTTTAGTTTGGTTTATTGGTGCAGTAGCCATTTTATGGTTACCGCTACGTACGCCAAGTTTGCAAATAATTCCAATTATTTGCTTGGGTCTGGGCATGTTGGTTTTGATGAGTTCCTTCCGGGTTGGAGTTCATATGTTGCTCCGTCAATATCGAGTAAAAGGGAACAATTACAGAAATGCAATCATTTTAGGCAAAGGAGGTACCAGCCCAAAACTTGCTGATGTATTTCGGATCAGGAAAGATTTTGGAATCAATTTTCTAGGATATTTTGATGATCAGGCTGATTGTAATTTGACAAGAGGAGGTATGCTTGATTTCTTTGAGCAAGCACAGGGATTGGATTTAGATCTGATCTACATTCACGAAAAATTAGAGCCTAGCTTAGTTAAGCAGGTAATTGACTTCGCGGACGAGAATTATATTAAAGTAAAAATGATCCCTGGAGGAAGCCTTCAACTGGAAAAGAGTCTTTCTTTTTCAAAATATGGAGATTTTTTCGTCATTAATGTAAATGAAATTCCTTTAGACAATGCGCTTAATGGATTGGCAAAAAGGATGTTTGACATTGTGTTTTCAAGTCTAGTAATTGTATTTATACTTTCTTGGTTGATTCCGTTAGTGGGCTTGTTAATTAAATTTGAATCAAGAGGTCCCGTATTTTTTATTCAAAAAAGAAATGGCATTAACAATAATGTCTTTAACTGTTTGAAGTTTCGGTCGATGACGCCGAATGATTATGCAGATTCAAAACAAGCCGTCAAGAATGATCCTCGCGTGACAAAGATTGGGTCTTTCCTTCGGAATTCATCCTTAGATGAAATGCCTCAATTCATCAATGTTTTGCTTGGTGACATGTCGATCGTAGGGCCTAGACCTCATACGATTCCAATGAATCAGACTTTTAAAACTCAAATTCATCGGTACAATTCTCGGCATAAGATTAGACCGGGGATTACTGGATTAGCGCAGATTCGTGGGTATCGAGGTGAAATAGAAAACCCATACCAAATTCGGTCTCGCGTAAAACTCGATTCCTTTTATATTAATAATTGGACGTTTTTGCTAGATCTTGGGATCATGGTAAAAACCGTTTACGAGTTGCTCTTTAACCGTGAGAATGCCTATTGATACCAAATCCCTCTGCAAGTTTTGCGGAAAGGAAGATTTTTTGGTGGTTCCTGCAAAAGAAAGAATGCTTCAACTTTCTGGGGAGTTTCAGTATCGTGAGTGTCTTTCTTGTGGCTCACTCCAGTTGATAGATATCCCCAAAGATTTAGCTAACTATTACCCCAAAGAGAGCTACTATTCCCAAGCTCCTTTAGTCTATTCATCTAGGTTAAAAAATTTACTCAAATCGATTCGCCTCGAGGTTTTTAGAATTCTACCTATTCCATTTTTTTCGCCAAGCTATGGCGAATGGCTGAGAAAACTTCGGCCAAAAAAGCAAGACCGAATAGCTGATATTGGTTGCGGAAACGGTCAGTTGCTCTATGAAATGTATGCCTCAGGTTTTAGGAAGCTTGAGGGATTCGATCCTTATATTCCGGAAACAAAAAAAATAAATGATTCACTCCAACTTTTTTGTGAATCATTTGAATCTGCCAAAGGGACTTTTGACCTGATTATGATGCATCACTCCTTTGAGCACATGGAAGATCCAGAGAGCATCTTGAAGGTATGTTTTCAAAAACTTAAGGCTGGAGGTAAATTACTGGTAAGGACTCCCGTCACAGATTCTCAGGTCTGGAAAGAAAAAAAAGAATTGTGGGTCCAGCTTGATGCGCCTAGGCATTTGGTTATTCCCTCCGTCCAAGGATTTTCGCAATTGTCCGAAGAAATAGGGTTTCAATTAGATGAGGTAGTTTTTGATTCTACAGCATTTCAATTTTGGGGGACAGCATTGTATGAAAAAGGCAAAGCCTTGAATCCAGATTTGGTTCAATCTCTTTTTACAGATTCCGAACTAAAAGAAATGCATAAAAAAGCCCTCCAGTATAATCAGGAAGGCAAAGGTGATCAGGTCTGCTTTTACTTGATCAAGCCAATCAAATCCTGAAGAGCGCTTCAAAGAAACCTACCGTTTCTCCTTTTTTCTTAAAGATTAGCATTGGCAACACATTGTTGACCATTACCAGCTTTTCCGCGACAGAGCCTAATAGTATTGCCGCAGATTTTGTGCGACCTCTAGAGCCTAGCAGGATCATATCTGCATTTATTTTTTCCGCTTCTGCGAGAAGCAATTTTCCTTCATCAAGACCATCATTTAACACAAAATGACATTCTAAATCGCTGTGATGATTTTTATGGAGAAACTTTTTGAAATCATGATTCGCATTTTCCTTCATGATTTCAGAAAACTCCTCAAAGGATTTTCCAGTTTTTGAATAGCCATGAGGGACATGGTAAAGATGTACAGGGACTAACTCTGCATTAAGGTCATTGCAAATTCGCTCGCTAAACTCATAGATCATTTCTGTATGGTCAGAAAAATCTGTGGGAACCATGATCTTTTTAGGAAGTTTGGCAGCCCTTTTCTCTTGTAGCATCAAAATCGAGCAGGGGGCTTTTTTGGCTATACCTTTGGCTAGTGATCCACTTCCAGCAAGGGTTTCTTTTCTACCCATGATAATCAGATCAACATCTTTGATTCGAGCCCAGCGCAAGAAAATTTCCAATTGATGTTCGCCTTCTTCTGCAAAAATTTCGATTTCTATGTTTTCAGGGAAATCGAACTGCTTCAGCTTATCGGCAATAATCGCTTCGATAGATTCATCTCCAGGGGCCAATAATTCTGGATGACTATCCAAAATCTCTTGCGGAATCGCCAGATTTTTAGCGACATGAACAAAATAGCATTTATCAATCCCTAAAAATTTTAAAAAGACAATGGTCTTTTGAATGAGGATGTCGTCCATTTCGGTCAAGTCTAGACCGATCATAGCCTTTGAAAAGTATTTCATAATGAGTTGCGATTTATCCCCTTAATTTAGGGTTTTGATTGGGTTATTCGAACAGTTTTTTTGTTTTTGAACAGAGAAATGCCATTCATGGTAATATTAAGAGATGAAAGACATGCAGAAGTATTTTTTAGCGATTGTTCCCAGCGGGCAGATTCAAGAAGCTGCAACTGCAATGAAGGATGCGCTCAAAACCCAGTTCAACATCAAATATGCTTTGAAATCTCCGGCACATATCACACTTAAAATGCCTTTTAGCTATCGAGAGGGGAAGGAAAATAGTTTAATAGAAAAACTCGAAAGATTTCTTGTTTCGAAAAAACCATTTGAACTTGAAGTAGGGGGTACGGATACTTTTGGCAAAAGAGTGATCTTTTGGAAAATAAGGGCAGATTCAAATTTAGCTGAACTCCAGGCAGATTTAAAGGTTTTTTGCAAGCGGGAATTACATCTGGTTGACGAACTGAGCGATCGGAATTACCATCCGCATATGACGATCGCGTTTAAAGATATTAAGGAGCGAGATTTTGATCAAGTGAGGGAATTTATTGAAAAAGCAGAAATCAAAGAGTCATTCGAAGTGAGCACAGTCGAATTATTGAAACGAATCGACAACCGATGGCAAGTAATTCACTCCATGAATCTAGCTGATACGGAATGAAGTGGTTTATTTTTTGACTTGTAGGATCCCTTTTTCATTCCCTCGCTCCAATAGTAAACTTCGTGGTGAGGAAGTCCCCGGGAAATAGACATGGACAATATTTTGCTGCGACTCAATATCCCGTACCAAAATGCTATTCCTAACCTCAATTTGATTTGAAAGTGTGACGGACTTAGATTCGAAATAGGCCCAAATTGCCTCCTCTTCAACCTCATATCCAAGAAAAGTTAATTCAACTTTTTTCCCATCTACCCAAATTTCAAAATTACTAGTGAGATAAGCTCCGATCTTTTCATTGAGAATTTTCTTATCCTTAGGATTAAGAATATCGAATGATTCCTTGTGGTAGGCAGCAAGAGAAACTTCCAAGTCATCCCAGAAAATCTTCTGAGCAATTTCCAGATTTTTAGAAGTTGGGTTTTGGCGTATTTCAGTGAGGCTGATAAAAAATGGGTGGAAAGAAACCAGCCATCCTAGGTAAATCAGCGCGGTGGAAAGATGTGGCATTTGGTATAAGAAGATATCTTTTTTGGGATTTATCCTGTATTATTGTCGCAATTTACTTCTTTCGAAGTTTAATCACCCCTATGAATTCGTTCGAATTATATTTCCGTCTAGGAATCCAACACATTCTTGACCTCAAAGGCTTTGACCATATCTTATTCGTCTTGGCACTTTGCGCAGTTTTTATTCCTCGAGATTGGAAAAAAATCCTGATCCTGGTCACCGCATTTACGATCGGTCACTCTTTGACTTTGGCCTTGGCAACGTTCAAAATAGTCCAATTCGATAGTAATTGGATTGAGTTTTTGATTCCTGTTACCATAGCGATTACGGCATTTACCAATATTCTAAGACCTAAACCAGTTTCTGGGAAGGGTGTTACCCTGAACTACATTTTGGCACTTTTCTTTGGATTGATCCATGGAATGGGATTTTCTAATTATCTGCGCAGCCTATTGGGAAAGGAAGCGAGTATTTGGCAGCCGCTCCTGGCGTTCAATATTGGGTTAGAAATCGGTCAGTTGGTAATTGTGGGGATCTTCATCCTGGCCACTTCAATTTTTGTGGGTTTGGCTGGAGTAAAGCGAAGAGAATGGACCTTGATCATTTCGGCATTTGTGATGGGAATAGCGATGATGCTGATGATGGAAACGAAGTTTTGGTGAGGAAACATATGAGTTTAGAGAATTGAGAATAGAGATTAAAAATAAAGTTGATATGAGAAAATTAGGAATTTTAGCCACGCTGGCACTTTCAGTAAGCTTTGCAGGCCTCGCGCAGCAGCGATCTGAGCAGAATCATGCAGAGCGCTTTGAGCAGTTGGGCACCATGCTCCGCACTCCAAATGTCTATCGAACAGCATCAGGTGCTCCAGGTCATTTGTATTGGCAGCAGCAAGCAAACTACATCATCGAAGTGGAACTCAACGATGAAAATCAATCTATTAAGGGTTCAGAAAAAATTACTTATGTAAACAACTCCCCAGATCAATTAACCTACATCTGGGTTCAGCTGGAGCAAAATCAGCGTGGAAAAGATTCTGAAACTCCGAAAGGCACGGAGTCCAGTATTTCTGACCGCATGACACTTACCCAATTGCAGAGTATTCTGTGGCATACCGATGACTACGCCTATCAAGTGTTGGACGTGAAGGGCAAAGATGGAAAAACATTGAACGTAGCCATTAACCAGACCATGATGCGTGTCGATTTGCCTGCTCCACTGAAATCGGGCGAATCCTTTGAATTTGCAATCGACTGGTCATTTAATATCCACGACCGAACAGGTTTTATTGGCGGGCGTCCAGGCTATGAGTTCTTTGCTGGAGATGGCAATTACCTCTATACTATGGCAGAGTGGTTTCCTCGAATGGCTGTTTACTCCGACTTTGAAGGCTGGCAAAACAAGCAATTCTTAGGCTCTGGTGAATTCGCCTTGGCTTTTGGTAATTACGAAGTGCATATCACTGTACCTGCCGACCATATGGTCGGTGCTACAGGCGAACTTCAGAATCCGGAAGAAGTGCTTTCTTCAGCAGAGTTGGATAGATGGAATACCGCGAAGAAAACTTTTGATAAGCCGGTGGTGATCCGTACTCAAGCGGAAGCAGAGAAATTGGAGAAATCCAAAGCGACTGCAACTAAGACTTGGAAGTTCAAAGCTGAGAATGTGCGAGACTTTGCCTGGACTTCTTCCCGAAAATTCATCTGGGATGCGATGGCTGTGAAGCAAGGTGGCAAAGACGTCATGGCGATGTCTTATTATGGCAAAGAAGCTAATCCACTTTGGGGACAGTATTCTACTCGAGTAGTTGCACATACGATCAAGTCGTATTCTGCGCACACCTTTGATTATCCTTACCCTACCGCGATCTCAGTGGAGGCTGCCAATGGAATGGAATACCCAATGATCTGCTTCAACTATGGTCGTCCTGATTCGGATGGAACCTACTCCGAAGCCATCAAAAACGGAATGATCTCCGTAATCATCCACGAAGTGGGACACAACTTTTTCCCAATGATTGTCAATTCTGACGAGCGCCAGTGGACTTGGATGGACGAGGGCTTGAATACCTTTATGCAATTTATGGCTGAGCAGGAGTGGGATCGTAACTATCCTTCTCGAAGAGGGCCTGCGCACAAGATCGTGCCTTACATGAGAAGCGAGAAAAATCTCTTGGAGCCGATCATGACTAACTCGGAAAATATTATTCAGTTTGGTCCAAATGCTTACGCGAAGCCAGCCACAGCACTGAATATCCTTCGGGAGACGGTGATGGGACGTGAGCTTTTTGATTATGCATTTAAAGAATACGCAAGAAGATGGATGTTTAAGCATCCGACTCCGGAGGATTTATTCCGTACGATGGAAGATGCATCTGCGGTGGATTTAGATTGGTTTTGGAGAGGCTGGTTCTATGGAACTGAAGCGGTAGATATTTCGATTGAAAATGTCGCTTGGTATAAGCTTGACAATCGTACTCCTTCGGAGAAAGCTGCTGCGGAGAAAGAGGCCGCTGACCTAGAGGAGACTTACGTTTCCAGATCTAAGAATACAACTGCTATCAAAGAAACTTATGTGGAGGCAGATCCTGCCACGAAGGATTTCTATGCGACTTACAATCCATTCCAGGTAACTCCTGCAGATGAAGAATCTTATAAGAAATTTATGGCTAGCCTAAGTCCAAAGGAGAAGGAACTCTTGAATAGCAATTTGAACTTCTACGAGGTGAAATTCAGAAATGAAGGTGGATTGGTGATGCCTATTATTCTGGAATGGCAATTTGCTGATGGAACTACTGAACTTGAGAAGATCCCAGTAGAGATTTGGAGAAAGAATGAAACCGAAGTCAGCAAAGTTTTTGCGAAGCAGAAAGAAGTGGTGAAGTTGGTCTTGGATCCAAATCGTGAGACCGCTGATATCGATGAGAGCAGCAACTACTGGCCTAGAGAAATGATGCCAAGCCGCTTTGAAATGTATAAGCGTTCTGGTGGAGTACGTGGTGCAGCTTCGGGAAGCAACCCGATGAAGGAGGCGAAGAAGAAGTAAAGGGTTATTAAGTAGTTTTTCTAATCCAAAAACTAAGCCCATCCAAGATTTTAAATCTTAGATGGGCTTTTTGTTTTTAGGGTGATCTGACCTAGAGCCACTTTTTATTTCTAAAATAAAACAGCATGCCCACTGCAATTATCGCCATCACCCCCCACATGATGTAGTAGCTGTAGCGATAGCCGAGTTCTGGTACATTTTCAAAGTTGGTCCCATAGATCCCTGCGATAAAGGTGAGCGGGATGAAAATCACCGAGAAAACCGTCAGAAACTTCATGGTATCATTCAGCTTGCTACTGATCGTGGTATGGTAGATATTCAACTGATCAGATAAAATCTCCCGGTAACTATCCGAGGAGTCACTCGCCTGAGAGATATTATCCTGAAGTTCTTTGAAATGAATATCTGTATCCTCTTCAATCAAGTCAGTTTCTAGTTTGGCCAATGAGAAAATCATCTCCTTTGCAGGTTTGATGTTTTTCCTTAAAAAATTCAATTCCTTTTTATAGTTATTGATTTCGTTGATGACGATTTCATTAGGGTTGACCAATAGATTTTCTTCGAGTGTTTCGATTTTTTCCCCGAGCAGATTGATGACATAGAGGTAGTTGTCGATCACGATGTCCAAAAGCGCAAAGGTGAGGTAATCTGTTCCACCATTTCGAATTCGTTTTTTCTGCTTTCGGATCCGCTCCCGAACAGGTTCGAATACATCTCCCTTGGTCTCTTGAAAGGAAATAAGAACTGATTTGGTAAGGATTAGGCTGAGATTTTCAATGGTGATTTTGCTGCTTTCACTTTTCATCTGCATCATCTTTATGGTGATCAGGATGCAGTTGTCGTACTCTAAAACTTTGGGTCGGGAAGCGGTATTCAACACTTCTGCGATGACCAAGGGGTCAAAATCAAAAGCTTGGGAAATCTCCTCCATGATCTCGAGGTTGTGTAGCCCATCTATATTTAGCCAAGTCACGGTATTTTTATCGAGGTATTGCATTGCCTCTTTCACCGTTTTTATGGCGTCTTCCTGAAGATTGGAAGCATCAAAATCAATAATACGAAGCAACACATCTTTACTTCGCTGCTCACCTCGGAAAACCAATGCGTCGGGCGAAAGGCCTATTTCTTCTTTCGATTTATTGATAAATCTTGCCATTTTCTCAATCGTTTTTTTTGGGACGGACATAAAACACAGGTAATGAAATTGGAGAGAATTACTAATTCAAACCATTGGATAAGGTAAAAAATAATTTGCAGGTAACCGGGATTTCGAATTTTTCTGTGATCCCTTATCAGTTTTGACTAGCCACTTATTTCACTTGCAATCCCCTCAAAAACCTTTACACCAGTTTCAATAAGTACATCAGGGAAATCATATGTAGGTTCGTGCAGTTGTGGACAGCTTTCTCCAGCACCTAAGCCAAAAAGATAGGAAGGACAAGTTTGACTGAACAGTCCAAAATCCTCTGACCATCTGAAGGGTTCCGATTTTTCTATTCGATCTAGGCCAAGCCTGTCGGTGACGTTTTCCATGATCGGGTAGATTTGGGGATCATTTTTGGAAACGGCAAAGGACTCTGACAGGAAAAACTCACAACTTAGCTTTTCAAGCTCAGCGATCCGCTTTGCTTCAGTTTTAATTCGATTGATTAACACTTCCAGATCATCCTGATCAAAAGCCCTGATCGTTAGACTCAAACTTCCATTTCCTGCAGAAGTTCCAAAAGCCAAACTTCCGATTTCTGCATGAATAATCGTGACCAAGGAAAATGAGTTAAAATTTGCCGGTAGCGTCGGCAAGACCTGAATCAAATGAGCGATGGCGGCCGCGGGGTTAATCCCTTCGTCGGGATGAGCTGCATGGGCAGTTTTCCCAGTGAGCTTGATCGTCAGCCCGGTACTTCCGGCAGCAAAAGTTCCTTTTTTTAAGACGATTTGGTGGAGGGGATAGCCTGGCAGATTATGCAAGGCAAAGGCAAAATCAGGACGAATTTGCGCAAAATTTGGATCCGATAGAATTGCGTTAGCTCCTTGGCCAGTTTCTTCTGCTGGCTGAAAAAGTAAAACCACTTCTCCTGATTCAGGTCGATTGGCGGCAAGCTTTTCACCCAAACCACAAATAATTGCCATATGTCCGTCATGCCCGCAAAGATGACCTTTGCCTGGAATCTGGCTTTGATGGTCACTTTCTTTCAGATCTTCTATCGGAAGCGCATCTAACTCACATCGAAACAGTAATCGTTTTCCAGGCTTTTCACCTTTGAAAATAAAAGCTAAACCAGTACCTCCTAATTGAGTCAAAGTCTCATCTGGATTAAAATCCTGAAAAAAATTTAAGATTTCCTTAGCCGTTCTTTTTTCCTCCAAAGCAATTTCAGGCATTGCATGAAGCTTTTTCCGTAATTGAATCAAGTCATGAGTAGGCATATTTTTTTCTCTTCTTTTTTCAAATGTAAAGTCCTAATCTTCAATTGGAATCATTTTTGTTTAGAAATTCCCAATCAAACTGCTGAACTTTTTCAAGTTTGATTACTATTTTAAACTTTCAATACCCACTAAACAACCAAATCATGAGTGAAATCCAACAGAACGAATTGCGAGCTCAAATTGAGCAATTAAGATCTCAACTTACTGGTGATATGTTTGCCGATATGGAGACAAGAGACAAGATTCACAATCTTGAGATGCAACTGAACGGTACTAAGCCAGGAGGTCAATACATCGATTGTGTAGGCTGCGGGAGTTAATTCAATAATTTTGTCGCGCTATTTTATCATTTACAAACCATTTGGGGTAGTAACCCAATTCAGCGGAGAGGGGCTAACATTAGCCTCTCTTTTTGATTTCCCCAAGCAGGTCTATCCAGTAGGTCGCCTGGATAAAGACAGTGAAGGCTTATTGATCATCACAGATGATAAGTTTCTGAACAATCAATTGCTAAATCCACGATTTGGACATCAGCGGACTTATTATGCACAAGTGGAGGGATCACCGGAGCCAGAGGCCTTGAAGCAATTGGGTAAAGGAGTGACCATCAATGTCGATGGCAGAGACTATGCCACCAAGCCGGCTATCGCCAAACTTTTAGATCCAGTACCCGCACTTCCAGATCGGGATCCACCTATCCGATATCGCGCGTCCATTCCCGATTCATGGATTTCTTTGACTTTGATCGAAGGGAAAAATCGTCAGGTGCGAAAAATGACTGCTGCAGTTGGATTTCCAACACTTCGCTTAGTCCGCTGGTCGATGGAAAAAATTACTATTGAGGGATTTGAGGTCGGTGAAGTTCGCGAAATGGATGAAGAAACTGTTTATCATAAGCTTGGCTTGACCGGCTTCCGAAAAACTAGTGGCCGAAGGTAGGTTATCTTCAATCCTCTTAAAAAATCATAAAAGTCCGTTGTAAAACTGGCATTGCCGCTCAGAAGATTTAAGATTGCTGATTGGAGCAAAAACCTCTATTTTAGGGCTCGATTACAAATCCAAAAAGATTCATTTCATGCATCAGGAAAAAATAGCAGCAGTAATTCAGGAAGTAAAAAAAGTTATTGTCGGTCAAGATAAAATGGTTAACCGCCTTTTGATCGGACTTTTTACAAATGGACACATTCTATTGGAAGGAGTGCCAGGTTTGGCAAAGACACTTACCGTCAACACCCTCGCAAAAGTACTTCACTTGAATTTTAATCGAATTCAATTTACTCCTGATCTTTTGCCTTCAGATTTGATTGGTACAATGATATACAATCAACAAAACGCAAGTTTTGAAGTGAAAAAGGGACCTATCTTTTCTAATTTAATTTTAGCGGATGAGGTCAACCGATCCCCTGCTAAAGTTCAATCTGCTTTACTGGAGGCCATGCAGGAGAAGCAGGTGACCATCGGTGAAACGACTTTTATGCTTGATAAACCGTTCTTGGTATTAGCTACTCAAAACCCAGTGGACCAAGAAGGTACTTACCCACTACCTGAAGCGCAGGTCGATCGATTTATGATGAAAGTTCATATCGACTATCCAAGTAAGGCAGATGAAATGGAAGTAATGCGTCGTATGGCAAACATGACTTTCAGCTCCGAGGTGAATCCGATGCTTTCAAAGCAAGATGTTTTTGATATCAGAAATGAAATCAACGCAGTGAAAATGGCTGAGCCTTTGGAGCATTACATTATTGAATTAGTATTTGCAACTAGATTCCCTGCACAGTATGGATTGAAGGATGAAGCCAAGTACATTCAGTTTGGTGTTTCTCCTCGAGCAAGTATCAATTTGAATTTGGCTTCTAAGGCCGTGGCATATATGGACGGGCGAGATTATGTATTACCAGAAGACATCAAAGAAATAGCAGAAGATGTCCTAAATCACCGAATAATATTGAATTATGAGGCAGAAGCTGATGGAATCAACACTCGAAACCTCGTAAAGATCCTCTTGGAAAAAGTGCCGATTAATAAGTCCGTAACATTGAAGTAACACAAAAACATGGTTTAAAGGGCTGCTACTGAAGCAGCCCTTTTTTTATGCCTTTTTTATTAATACAATATTAAATTCTGTTCTAATTTTTAAAAAAACCATAATTCAGTTAATTCTTTTGGAAGAGAAAATTGAGCCAGATTTGTATCATCAAAGAAAGCAAAACCACTAGTTCAATAACTATCCAATGAAAAAGTTTAATTCCATTTTAATGATTTTTGCAGCTGCCCTTATCGGGTTTACAGGCTGTATTGTAGGAAACGACAAGCCTGATGGCAACACGGATTCTGGCGCAGGTTCAAGTATTGTAGTAAACTCTAACATTACTACAAACACGACTTGGACAACTGGAAAGACATATGTGCTTTCAGGAAGAATTGCAGTTACTGCAGGAAACACCTTGAAAATTCAACCCGGTGTTATCGTAAAAGGTGAAGTAGGAACTGGCTCTAATGCCACTGCCTTGATTATTGCAAGAGGAGCAAAAATAGATGCACAGGGAACTTCAGCTTCTCCAATCATTTTTACAACAGTAGCTGACGAAATCAGACCTGGTGATATTGCATCCCCAAATTTGGAACCGAATCTTTCAGGTCTTTGGGGTGGCTTGATCATTCTAGGAAAAGCAAAAGGATCTTTTGCTGGTGATGTGACAGAAATTCAAATCGAAGGTGTTCCACCTTCCGATATCAATGGCCTTTATGGTGGAACAGATGATGCGGATAACTCAGGTATCCTAAAGTATGTCTCTATTCGTCACGGAGGAGCAAACATCGGTGAAGGAAATGAAATCAATGGATTAACCCTTGGTGGAGTAGGTTCAGGAACTGTGATCGAGAACATCGAAGTAATCGGAAACCAAGATGACGGAATCGAATGGTTTGGAGGAGCAGTGAATGTAAAGAATGCCTTGGTTTGGAATGCAGGTGATGATGGAATGGATACTGACCAAGGATGGTCTGGCACTTTGGACAACTTTATTGTCATCGCTGGATCTGAAACAGATCATACTTTAGAAATCGACGGCCCTGAAGGATCAGCTATTGCTGGGCATACTTTAAAGAACGGCTCAGTAAAAGGTTTCAACACTGCCGAATTAGGGGATTTCAGAGACGGAGCTAGAGGCACCTTCGAAAATATTTACTTCTTCAATTTCACTGATCCTGCTTCTACAGATGGTAGAGGAGATCTTTCGATCTCTGGAGATAAGTCAATCGCAAATTTTGGAAACGGCGCATTAAAATTCATCAAACTTGAAGCAACACTTGCTTCTGGAGTTGCATTGAGCGCTGTATTCAAAGGAGGAACGGCAGCTTCAGCCACGGCTGTAGCAGCAAAGGCTAATACGGTTGGTGCTAATAAAGCAGCTTTCGCTACCTGGTCTTGGGCTTCCGTAAGTGGACAACTAACTGATTTTAAATAAGGATTAAATCTAAGAGGAGGAAGATCTCGCAAGGAAACTTTCTCCTCTTATTCAATTGAAATAAAATTGCTGTATGAAAAATAAATCAAACAAAGCATTTGTGAAGGCAACCTTGATAATCGTATTAGTAGTGCTTTCTCAAATCATCGCTGGATTTGCATTTGCACAAAAGGGGATTATTAGAGGAACAATTTTCGAAGAAGGTTCTGGAGAGCCACTTTTCGGTGTCTCCGTTCTTGTCAAAGAAACTGCTACCGGAGCTATTACTGATTTTGATGGAAAATTCGAAATTCAAGTAGCCCCAGGTACTTACACACTTCAAATTTCCTACATTTCTTATGCTACAGTGGAATTGACTTCTGTAGAAGTGAAAGAAGGATCTACTACTGTGATCGATGATATTTTGATGGCTGAGGAAGCATCAGAATTAGAAACAGTGACGATTGCAGCTTCTGCAATCCGGACTACTGAATCTGCATTAATGTCTGTAAAGAGAAATGCTGCCAATCTTATGGATGGTATTTCAGCGAGTACATTCAGACAAATAGGCGATGGTGACGCTGCATCTGCAGTGAAGCGAGTAACAGGAGTATCCATCGAAGGTGGCAAATACATCTATGTAAGAGGTCTAGGAGATCGTTATACTAAGACGGTTTTAAATGGAGTAGATATTCCAGGTCTTGATCCTGATCGAAACTCGATCCAGATGGATATTTTTCCTACCAATGTGATCGATAATATTATCGTTTCGAAATCATTCACAGCAGATCTTCCTGCAGACTTTACTGGCGGTGTTGTAGATATTGAGACTAAAGAATTTCCTGAAGAGAAGAGCATGAAATTAAGTTTGAGTGGGGGGATTAACCCTTCCATGCACTTCAATTCAAATTATTTGAAATATGACGGTGGAAATACCGATTGGTTAGGTTTTGACGATGGCACTAGAGCTATACCTACAGATGGAAGAACAGATATTCCTCAATACGGTGATGCTGTTGGTAATCCAAATGGACCAAAAGGCTTAGAGTATCAAGAAATTCTTGGCAATTTCAACAAAACCCTTGGTGGCTATAGAGATAATAGTTTAATGGACATGGGATTGAGTTTCTCGCTTGGGAATCAAATCGCTAGATCCAGAGCGACTTGGGGATATAATTTCTCCTTCACTTATAAAAACGAAACAGAGTTTTACCAAGACGCTGAGTTCAACTTATATGCAAAACCAAGAGATGCTGCCGATACTGAATTGGAGGCTTTGGAAAGACAAAAAGGAGACTATGGTGTAAATAATGTGTTGCTAGGTGGATTGGCTGGAATTGCCTTGAAAACTGAGAATTCTAAATTCAAGTTGAACATCATGCACCTTCAGAATGGTGAATCAAAAGCAGGTGAATTTGACTTTGTGAACACTAACCTTGGGGCAAACTTCTCGGCAAAACAGTATAACCTAGAGTATAGCCAAAGAGCTTTGACAAGTATCCTTTTAGGAGGAACCCACTACATCAACGGAAGAGACTGGGAAGTAAACTGGAAACTTGCTCCGACTAGATCTACGATCGAAGATCCAGATATCCGATTTACACGATTCAGAGTTCCTGAAAACACCATCTCTACGGAAGTAGGATTGCCTGCTCGAATCTGGAGAAACCTTGAGGAGTATAGCATAGTGGGTAAACTAGATATCGCTCGGGCTACTAACCTATTCCAAAGAGAAGCAAAGGTGAAGTTTGGAACAAACTATGTGTTCAAATACCGTGATTTTGATATTCAAAGTTTCCAGTTTGCTACCGGTAATACCTTGTTTACTGGAGATCCAAATGAAATCCTGAATCAGGAAAACCTTTTCTCTGCGACAAATAGAAATGGTGTGAGATACAATGCGGACTTTATTCCAATCAATCCAAACAAGTACGAGTCTTATGCTACAAACTTTGCGGGATATGGGTCAGTAGAGGCAAATCCTGCCACCAATTTGAAAGCAATCGTTGGATTGAGATTTGAGCAGTTCAGCCAATTCTATACTGGTACTAACCAAACTGGATCACTTAATTATGATTTGGTTACCATGCTGGATGATTTAGATTTCTTCCCTACTGTCAATTTGATTTATAGCTTGAAAGAAAAGCAGAATTTGAGATTCTCAGCTTCTAGAACCATTGCTAGACCATCTTTCAAAGAGTTATCTTATGCTGAGATTTTGGATCCTATTACGGGAAGAACATTTATTGGAGGACTTTATCCAGAAACTACTAATGGTGGTACTGAAGTCCTTTGGGATGGAAATTTAGTTTCTACACGAATCAATAACTTCGATTTGAGATGGGAAGCATTCCAAGAGCGCGGACAAATGTTTTCAGTAAGTGCTTTCTACAAAACTTTTGATAAGCCTATCGAAATGATCCAGTTCCTTTCTGACCCTGGAACTTTCCAGCCAAGAAACGTAGGAAACGGTACTGTCGCTGGTTTGGAATTTGAATTTAGAAAGTCATTGAAATTCATTGCTCCAAAGCTTGAGAACTTCAATTGGAATACCAATGTCACAGTGACGAACTCTCAGATTAAAATGTCTGAATCAGAATTCAGATCTAGAACTTTGACTGCAAGAGAAGGTCAAGTGATCGGTGATACCAGAGATATGGCAGGACAAGCACCTTACATCATCAACACTGGCTTGAGTTATCAATCATTTGTGAATGGAATTGAGGCTGGTATTTTCTACAACGTTCAAGGTCCAACCTTAAACCTTGTAGGTTTCGGAAACAGAACAGATACTTACACAGTACCTTTCAAAAGCTTAAACTTGAATGTAAACAAATCATTTGGCGCAGATGAGCGTATCCAAGCTGGATTTGGTATTCAAAACCTATTGAACGATAAGAGAGAAATGGTATTTAGATCTTACGAAGCGCAAGATCAAATCTTTACAAGATTGTCTCCAGGCGTGAAAATGAATTTCAGAGTAGCATTTGCATTCTAAAAAATAACTAAACCACAATGATTAGGCTCCCAGATTGGGAGCCTTTTTTTATGTCAATTGGTTGATTATTTCGTGATGGCTTGGAAAATCTTGAAGCAGTGTTTCCCGATCGAAAAGGTGGAAATCTTGAAAGTCAAATCCTGGAGCTACCCCGCAAGAAACCAAGGCATACCCATCTTTTTGTTCCACCCGACTTCCGAAAATCGTATGAGCAGGGACAAAGCGATAAGGCTTTGAAGTTTCAGAAAGGTTACCTAATTCTAATTTTTCGTGCCCCTTATCAGTCAGTAAATGAATAGTTAGGGGATTTCCTTCATGAAAATACCAATGCTCATCACTTTTGATTCGGTGAAAATGACTGGCATGATCAGATGTTAATAAGAAATAAATGGAGGTGGACAGATTTCTCTCTCCATTGGAAGTGATCACTTTTTCATTAGACCGATAAGTCTCCTTATAAAATCCACCTTCAGGATGAGGGGTAAGATTTAAAGTGGTGACGAGAAAATTAATCCGATCTAGATTTTTCAAAAGGGTTTAAGAATATGATTTTATGAGGATTTCGACGATTCTTTCAGCTGTTTTTCCATCCCACATGGGGATTCCTTGGTAAGTTTTCCACGATCCCTTCATGATTTTTTCCAAATAGGGTTTGAGCTTAGCTGGGTCTGTTCCGACAAGTTCATTTGTGCCAAGGTGGATTGTCTCTGCCCGTTCAGTGTTATCCCGAAGTGTAATGCAAGGAATATTCATGACTGATGCTTCCTCTGTTATTCCTCCGGAATCTGTAATTACCGCCTTGGCATTTTTTACGAGGTAATTAAATTCAAGGTATCCGAGTGGTTCGCACATCAATAAATTTTCAGCTTTGATTCCGATTAATTCGAGGTTTTTGGCTGTTCTAGGGTGAACTGGGAAAATGATTGGAAGTCCTTCTGTCCCCTCTACTATTGCATCAATCATTGCTTTTAATTGATGCTCTTGGTCCACATTTGCAGGCCGGTGCATAGTCATCACAAAGTAATTACCTGCTTTCAATGACTCAAAAATCTCCCCTTCTGGCTTTCTGAATCGATCCATATTTGCCTTAAGGGTATCTATCATTGTATTGCCCACAAAATGGATTTTATGTTCAGGAACTCCACTTTTTCTAAGATTAGTATTTGCAATTTCAGAAGTGGTGAAAAAATGATCGGTAATACTATCTGTTACCATTCGGTTAATTTCTTCTGGCATGCTTAAATCGCCAGATCGAATGCCGCCTTCTACATGGGCTACATCAATTTGAAGTTTTTTAGCGGCTATTGAGCAAGCCAAAGTACTCGTAACATCACCGACTACAAGGACAATGTCAGGACGATTTTCGATAAGTTCCTTTTCAAAGGCGACCATTATTGCAGCTGTTTGCTCAGCTTGGGTTCCTCCGCCACCTCCGAGATTTGCATCAGGGAGAGGAATATTCAATTGTTCAAAAAAATCTCCAGACATCTTTTTGTCATAATGTTGGCCCGTATGAACAAGTCTGAAATTGAGTTTAGGATTAGAGATTTGATTTTTTTGAATTGCATGAATGATCGGAGCAATTTTCATGAAATTGGGTCGAGCACCTGCAACGATTGTAAAAGTTGGCATTTGGTAAATTTGTTAGTTTCCAAAAATAAGGATATTTCCCCAATCTGAAGGAGAATTAGAACTGGTTGCTTTAGTATCCTTTGGATTGTTTTTGTTTCTTTGTAAGAGGCTTTTATTAACCATTTTGAAGGAAAATGAAATTTAATTACTGGTTTAGGTTTGGGAAATTTTTTCTCCTTTTCAGTTTATTTTTGACCTTTTCGAGTTGTTCAGATACTTTAGAATCAAGTGAACTCGTCTATTTCAATAATTTCTCGAAGCTAGATTTAAAGGGTTTTGAAAATGGGAAGCTTTTTATTTTTGAGAAAGATACTTTAGCAGGGTTTTACCATAATGAAGAAGTGGCTGTTAATCTGGGTGATCTTCCGACACATAATTTGCTTAAAATCACATTAGACATTGCAATTCATGACAGTTGGGATGGAAACCCCAAAGGCATCGATGGTCCTGATTATTGGTTTTTTGGTGTGGACGACCAGGAAATATTCAGAACTACTTTTTCAAACTCTCCATGCGAGTCATTATTTTGCCTTTATCAGTCATATCCTAGTACTTATTTTAAACAGAATGTTCCCAAATCTGGAGCAATTAGAACGAATCAGCCAGGGCTTTGTCTATTTGGGGCCTTCCCCAATTACACCACACGATATAGTATTTCTCAGATAATTACTCATAGTGCTGATTCGGTAAGAATTTACATGAATAGCGAACTTGTTGGAGGACCTCTAGACCCGGTATGTGATGAGTCTTGGTCGTTGGCAGAAATCAGAGTTGAAGCATTAATTTTGAATTGATGATGGGGGCAAGATTTAGTAAGATTATAGTCGGATTTTTTTTCTTTTTGGGGATACTAACCAAATCATTTGGACAAACAGTTTCACTTGGAACTCCTGTGTTGGATGACTATTTGAGGCGAGCTCAGCTACTAGGTAAAGTAGATTCCTCTAGCTCTTATATGATCCGACCTATTTATCCAATAGATGCATTCGGAGTAAAAGATGCTTTTGAATTGGATAGTAATGCTATTGACTTCGATAATTCCATATTTCACAGAAAATTTGGAAAGGGAGATTCTGGGAGAATTCAGTTATTACCAGTCTCGTATCGGACTCAATACAATTCCACCTATGCTTTTGGAGTTAACGACGGTGCTTTTATTCCAAATAGAGGGTTTCAAAGTATACTAAGCTTAGGGGCGTATGCGGAATATAAAGGATTTAGCCTTCAGCTGCAGCCAGAATACCTTAATGCTCAGAACAAGGATTATTTAGGGTTTCCAATAGAGCATCAAGCGACTATCTTGTTTTATTATGAGTATATGAATCGGATTGATACTCCTGAACGTTTCGGGACAAGTTCATATAATAAACTATACTTCGGTCAATCCAGTTTTCGATATAATTATAAAGCTTACTCAATAGGTATTTCCACTGAAAATTTATGGTGGGGACCAGGCAGGAGAAATTCACTCCTTCTGGGAAATAATGCTCCAGGATTTTTGCATTTTACTGCTAATACCAGAAAGCCAGTAGCAACGCCTATTGGATCTTTCGAAGGACAAGTTATTGCTGGTTTTTTAAAATCCTCGGGTTATCTGCCTCCTTGGCCCGACTACACTATCCAGCAAAATCCTGTTTATTACCCAAAACGTGAAGAGGGGAACCGATTTTTATCGGGGATAATATTGACATATCAACCTAAATGGGTTCCGGGATTGTTTTTAGGCTATGGTTCCACCAATCACTTGTATCGAGATGATGTGACTACTTTTGGCGATGCACTCCCGATTTTTAATGGAAGAAAAGGATCTCCAAACATCTATGACCCTATAAAGGATAAAAGACAGCAATTTAGTTCTGGATACTTTAGATGGCTAAGTCCTCAGGGCCATTTTGAATTTTATGGCGAGTATGGTACACTAGGGAATAATCGTCGATTGAATGACTTTATAGTTACGCCGGAATCTGGGAGAGGATTTACTTTCGGTTTTTCTTATTTGATGGATCTAAATAAGGAAGACCAGTATTTCCAAATTAGTTCTGAAATGACTCAAACAGGGCAAACTATCCGAGAGGATATTCGAGATTTGCAGACTTGGTATATTCATAATCATGTACGAGATGGATATACCCATAACGGACAAGTATTAGGGGTGGGAAATGGTCCAGGTAGTAATCAGATATTTATCGAATTTGCTTGGGTTCATAAAATGAATCGGATTGGCTTTCAAATGGAGCGTATCGTTTACAATCTTGATTTTTATTATTATCGATATGAAGCGTCGAAAGATTTTAGAAATAAGTATGTTGACTTGGTTCCGTCTTTGATCGCTGATTGGAAATTTGGTAATCTTCTAGTAAATGCTCGAATGCAATATGTAAACACATTAAACTACATGTGGTATTTAGAAAATAGACCAGATGAATACTTCGTCCCAGGTTATGATCGGAAAAACTTTGTGGGACAAGTCGGAGTAGCTTATTTGTTTAAATAATAAAACAAGATTTTAGAATGGTTGAGAAAGGCAAAGTCATAGGTATTTCCTATAATTTGAAAGTGGACAATGGTGAAACTGGAATGCAGCAATGGGAAAATGTTCCTGAAAATGCTCCGTTTCTTTTTTTAGCGGGATCAGATTCTGTTTTTCCAAAGTTTGAAGCTTCTTTATTGGGCAAAAGTGTAGGGGATTCGTTTTCGGTGTTTATCGATTTTGAAAATGCCTACGGGGATTATTTTGAAGAGCGAAAGACCATTATTCCAAAGGCCAACTTCAAGCAAGAGGGAAAAAAAAATCAGGATATGCTTCGAGTCGGTAAAGTAATTCCGATGCAAGATGAGAAAGGAAACCAAATCAAAGGTGAGATCACTAAAATAGATTATTTAGGAGTCCACATGGATTTTAATCCACCTCTTGCTGGTTATGACTTGTCTTTTGAAGGGAAAATAATATCCATTAGAGATGCTGAGCCAGAAGAAATCTCCCACGGGCATGTGCATGGGCCAGGAGGACATCATCACTAGTCTTAATTAATAGGGCATTTGTCGTATTTCCAAATTAGATGAGCGTAACTAATTTGGCGCCAGTTAAATGTCCTCAAATGCAACTCGATTCAAAACTTGTAAATAGCCTTATCAAAAAAGCTTCATTAATTGGCTTTTTTATAGCTTTTATGCTTTGATAGAATGAGAGACAAGCTTTTTATAGGCTTCTTGCTCGTTGGGGTGATGGTTCAAGAAGTAAAAAGGCTCTTCTAATAAAGGAGCCATTTTTTATTTAATATCTCTTCCTGTAGTCTTGTATGCTTGTTCAATTGCCAATTCCTTCAAGTCTTTAATTCGATCCGAGGAATATAGGGCCATCGCTTTAGTCAACTGGGCAGAAGCATCTGCAAATAATTGTTGGTTGAAATTTGAGATGGCATCGTTATAATATTGAAGGCCTGCCAATTCTTTCAGTGTGACTTTTCTAAAAATGGAGTTGTCTGCAAGCGCTTGGGTTGGATCTCCAAGGCGTTGATTGATAGGGTAAAGCTGAGCGGCTTTAGTTGGCTTATAAGCTGCCAAATAAGCCTCAACTTCAGAAGGGGAAGTAATCATACCTCCAATCGGCAGGGTACTTTCAAAAAGGATATCATTGTTTTCAAAATCTACCACAATGAAAACATGGTAATCTGTTTCGACGATTTTAAAATCATATTGATATCGATCAAGGAGTAATCCTAATGCCGCCGAACCACTAACACAATCAAATTTACCATTATCAAGCATGGCATTGAAAGTCGAATGCTGCTCGTATTTTTTAAATAGTTTCTGATGTGACTTTTCAAAAATAGCTCTCAACAAAGCGATGCTTTGCCCCTTCTTTGTATGTTTTTCGTCTAACTCACTAAGCAATTCTTCCCATTTTTGATCCTCAATCAAAGGATTGGCATTTACTGCTCGGAATAACTTGTATGGGGATTGAAGTCCTTCAGCCCAATAATTTTCTTCGATAGCTGATTCAAATTTCAATTCATCCTGACTCATAGCAGTTTCCTGAGCATAAACCAAAAAGGTCTGCATGGATAGAAATAGGCCGATGAGTAATAAATTTTTCATGAATAGCTTCGGCAATGTTAAGCAATTAATTTAAAATTAACAATTTGGTAACATTGAAACAAATATCAATCCAAATTTTAACATTAAGGTAATCCTAACTATTCGTGGTGATAAGGCTCGCCTTTTAAAATGGTAAAGGCTCTATACAATTGTTCGATGAAAAAAGGGCGAATCATTTGATGAGAAAAAGTCATTTTGGAAATGGAAATTTTTCCATTTGCTCTTGCATATACGGCCTCAGAAAAGCCATAGGGACCACCAATTACAAAAATTAATGTTTTCAGTCCCGAATTCATTTTTTTTTGAAGCAACGATGAAAACTCAACAGAACTGAAACTTTTCCCTCGTTCATCCAAAAGAATTAATTCATCTGCGGTTAGAATTTTTTTCAAAATCAATTCCCCTTCTTTTTCTTTTTGTGATGCCTCGGAAAGTGATTTTGTATTTTTTAAATCTGGAATTACCTCAAGCTCAAATCGAATGTAATGTGATAATCTGCTTTCATATTCCTTAATTAATTCAAGAATTGAAGCATGATCTGTTTTGCCAACGGTTAGTAATTTGATTTGCATCCTTAAGTTTAGGAATAAATATGTTCAAAAAGGAACCTTGTGTTTGACCACTTACTAGACAAAATCTAACCTTTATCAATGGAGGTTCCCTTTCATGGCACTTTTAAAACATTTGCTAAACAAATATTTTAAACAGCCTGTTTTCATAACCTAAACCAAAACTATTTAACGCATGAAAAAATTAACAAGCTTGATGATAATAGCATGTCTATTTATTGTCTCTTCATTTACCCCAAAAAACAGTTCAGTACACGAGGTAGAAGCTGATATTGTCGATTTAGCAGTTTCTACTGATTTTCTATCTACGCTTGTAGCTGCTGTAAAAGCTGGAGACTTAGTGGACGTACTTAAGGGCGATGGGCCTTTTACGGTTTTTGCTCCGACCAATGAAGCTTTTGCAAAGTTACCTGCTGGCACTGTTGAGAATTTGTTGAAGCCGGAAAATAAGGCAAAACTTGTCGCGGTATTGACCTATCACGTGGTCCCTGGTAAAGTTCTTTCTAAGGATTTGAAGAATGGCCAGAAGGCAAAAACAGTTCAAGGCGCGGAAATCACTGTAACCTTGAAAGATGGAAAGGCGATGATTAATAATGCTACCGTTACCGCTGCTGATATTATGGCAGACAATGGTGTGGTTCATGTAATCGATACGGTGATATTACCTCCGATGTAATTCAAACTGAAAAAAAAGGGGCTGTAATTGAAAAATTACAGCCCCTTTTTTTATTTCAAAAATTCCTTCCTTTTCAGAATTGTCTCCATGAATTTCCGTTCATTCTCAGAATTGAAAATTCGGAAAGGGAGATGAATAAATTGAGCTTTTGATAAATAAAGTACATAGGCGTCTTTAGTGACTTCAGCCTTTTTGATCATATTCCACTGGACAGGCATCCCTTGCTTCGTGTTTATTTTCATCAAAATCTGTCTGCTATCGATCTCATAAGCCATCTTTTCGAAGATCATTTTGTTCTGCTCCATTTGAGTAACTCCAGTAAACTGAATCGCCCAAAATAAAATGTATAAACCATAGGCGATCACTGCCCCTATAAACCACCAAATAGAAGCAATCCATAGGTATCCAAGGCAAATTGCCAACGCAATTAAGATTACCCACCATTGCTCTTTAATAATGCTGATCAATCCCATTTTGATATAGGTACCAGTCTCGAGCTTATATTTTTTAGTCTTTACGATCATTGCTTTTATTTTTCAGTGGGCAAATATCCACCTATCCGAGGGATTTAGCAAACTGGAACCAATCATAAAAGTTGGATAAATTGGAAAACAAATCCGCTAAAGCATTGATTTAAAAGGAGTATTCTAGTATATTTTCTAAAAATTTTTAGTATGAGCAGTTTGGTTCTAGACTTAATTCTTTGCGGCTTAGCCTATGTGATCCTGATTTATTTTGTGGCGACGATGACAAATAACTCAATTCGCAAGGGGAATGATCGAAATGACGATGGAGATGGAGGAGTGGATAATATTGGCCCACCAAAAATTGATTTGCCTCCTGGAGTGATTTGGCCAACGGATTCGCCAGTAAGACAAAAATCGCCAGAGCCTGTCGATTATTAATTACACTTGTTACAAGTCCCTTGGACCAATAAACTCATTTCATGTTTTTTAAATCCTTTTGGCAAGGGAATTTTGGGAAGAGCAATTGATTCCAAACATGTTGTTTCACCACATTTTTCACATTTGAAGTGCACATGCTCATGATTATGTTCAGCTGCCTCATGGGTACAAAGCGCATACTTGGTAGCTCCTCGGTCGTCCAAAACTTTATGAATTAAATCTTCATCCAAAAAAGTTTTGAGTGTTCTGTAAATCGTAACACGATCAAATTGGCTATTCAAACTTTCCTCCAAATCACTATGTGCCAAGGCTACTTGCTTACCTAGAAATTCATTGATAATCTCTAATCGGCAATCTGTAACTCGAAGCTTATGTTGTTTTAAAATAGAAAGTGCGGTATTCATAAAGTGATTTTGCTTCAAAATAAGCAAAAATGACAGCTACAAAAAAGGGGTGTCTAATGGACACCCCTGATTTGTTAAGATTTGGATCCTTATTTTGGTTCCAATATAGTATTGATACGCTCTAACGCATCCTCTAAATGAAGCTTACTCATCTTGTCTGAAGTCCTAGGGATTGCAGATCTAATGGAAGCTTGGAGTGTTTTCAATTCACCCCTTGCCATTGGTCTGATATCAGATTGAGAGGCATTAATTTGTGGACCCACAAATCTTCTGAAGGCTGCAGGAAGTGCAGGCTCATCTCCAGTCAATAGCAATTCCAAACGCTCTATATGCGCTCGTTGCAAAGCTCTACGGTGAACATCTATTGTTCTACCGGCACCTAATTCGGTCCAGATACCTTTTCTCAAGTCATCAAATAGCTCAGTCATTTTATAGGCGCTACTTCCGTTAAGCGCTTCGTTTTCGATCATTCGACCAAGTCTGCCCCATTCTAGAACTCCGTTTAGGGTCGTTACTTGTACGCCTCTGATTCGCTCCAAAGCTCCGAAATCACCAATACGGGAAATGATATCATCCTGCATCATCCATTCTGGAGTTGCAAACAAATTCTTATTTAGGAAGTCTACTGCCGATTTCTGGATTTCTTTAGAAGTGTGGATATAAACCGGAATATCTTGACCAGATGCTCGGTATACTTCTGCCACACCACCCACGTTAGTTCGAACGTGTCCCATGTATCGGTTGAATTGGGTGATCACCTGACCATACATTTCTTCCAAGTCATCAAAATCCTTGTATGGTTTGTCTGACTCTTTGGTCCATTCCATCAAATTAGGCATGATCCGTTTTAGGTTTTTAATTCCATATTCGGAAGCCAGCATAGAATTATCTCCCAAATCTTCACTTTGTGCAGTTGGGTCATAGCTATTTCCCTGACGACCATAACGGTAGACTGGATCGCCTTGCTTTGCCATTATCCACTTATCCAAAGTTGCCTGTTCTGCTTCTGGAGTCTTTGCATCAGGAATTGGCTTGTAACCCCACATTACGGCATATTTATCATAAGGGCCAACATTTGGCATCAAGCTAACGCCTTTGTCTTCCGGCTGGGCGATGTAGTTAAATCTCGCATAATCCATAATTGATGGAGCCGTTCCCATTTCAGAGGTAAATGCTGCATCACGAAGTTTTTCAACAGGATAAGCATGAGATGAAGCAAAATTATGAGGAAGTCCAAGCGTATGGCCTACTTCATGAGAAGACACAAATCGAACCAAACGACCCATTACCTCATCGTCAAAATTGACGCTTCTAGCATCAGGATTGATTGCAGCCGTTTGAATGAAGAACCAGTTTCTCAACAGGTTCATCACATTATGATACCATCCGATATCAGATTCTAAAATTTCACCTGATCTTGGATCAGATACGTGAGGGCCGTAAGCATTCTGGATATCTGAGGCGAAATATCGAATCACCGAATAACGCGCATCTTCAGGGCTCCAAGTAGGATCTTCCTCTTTTGTTGGTGCTTCTTTCGCAATAATTGCATTTTTGAAACCAGCAGCCTCAAAAGCAGCCTGCCAATCTTCCACACCAGCGATCAAATGAGGTACCCATTGTTTTGGAGTGGCTGGATCGATGTAATAAACGATCGGCTGCTTTGGTTCTACCAATTCGCCTCTCTTGAATTTCTCCATGTCTTCATCCTTCACTTCCAATCTCCAACGATCCAGGTAAGTACGAGAAGCAGCTTTCTGCTGATCGGAACCATAGTCAACAATAGATCTGCTAAACCAACCAACGCGCTGATCAGCAAGACGCTGCATCATTGGTACTTTAGGAAGCAAAAGCATCGAAGAATTCATTTCCAATGTGATTAAACCGGTAGAGCTGTTTGAAGGTGGCTCACTGGCTGCATAAGTCATCACATACCGAGCTTCAATATTGATTGGATAAGTGTGGATATGAGAAATGTATGAGCGGTCGGTATCCAATCGAGTCACTTTATATTGTGTACGGCTATTTCTTGGTAGACCAAGGGCTTGAACATCTTTGCTAAAAAGATCGGTTGCCTCGATTACAATTCCAGTAGAATCTGTCCCATTTGATTTAATATCAAATTTCTGAAGGATTGGTTCTAAGTTAGAATTCTTGACAGCTATTGCGATTGGCAATGAGTCAGCTGCGTAATTATTTACAGTAACTACTTTTAAAAGGATATCGTCGTTATTTTTCTCCCAGCGAAGCATCATTGTGTTTGTCCGCTCCCCTCCATAACCTAATCCATCTGCTGTTTTCGCGATGGTGGTTACCATGAGCATATCTCTTCCTAACAAAGAGTCAGGAATTTCATAGTAGAATTTTCCCTCGATTTCATGGACTTTAAACAAGCCATCTTTCGATTTAGCACCTTTGGTGATGACATCTTTGTAAGGCTTTGGACCAGTAGTTTTAGCAGGTGGGCCTGCGGGTTTTGCTGGAGCTGGGGTTGCTTGGGCATTTTTAGCATCCTTTTTACTCTTCTTTTGTGCCAATGCACCTTCAGAATAAAGTAGCATACCAAAGATTCCGAAAACAATTGCTGTTCTCTGAAGTAATTTGGGTATAGATTTTCTCATGAATTATATTGTTTATGAATTCTAATTAAACAACCAATTTCTGCAAAGGGTGTTTATTGAGCTTTCATTTTTTATGAGCGGTTTAATGATCAATTTAAAGGTGAAACAGTGGTAGAGAGTTTTGAGAATGTAATTATTGGAGGAGGATTAGCTGGTCTTGTAGCCGCGAATCTACTTGCGAAGCATGGAAAACCTGTGACTTTATTTGAAAAGAAAACCTTTCCTTTTCATCGGGTTTGCGGTGAATATGTTTCCAATGAAGTGAAAGATTTTCTGCTTAGAGAAGATCTTTTTCCTACACTTCAAGATTATACACAAATTGATCAATTTACTTTTTCAGATACTAAAGGGCGAAGCACAACCCTTCCTTTAGACTTGGGAGGCTTTGGTTTGAGTCGTTATGTGTTTGACGATTTTTTGGTGAAAAGAGCAATGGAAAATGGAGCCGTTATCCAAGCTGGAACCCAAGTGGAGCAGGTGAAATTTGAGGATGATCATTTCCTTCTGGAGCTTTCCGATGGGAGCCAATTCCGAGCAAAAAATGTCATTGGGGCTTTTGGGAAAAGGTCCAAATTGGATAAACGTTTAGGAAGAGATTTTATCAAAAAAAGAAGCCCATACATAGGAGTAAAATATCACATCAAAACAGAAATAGATCCACGGGTAGTTGCCCTCCACAATTTTAAGGGAGGATATTGTGGAATTAATGCCATTGAAGGGGGGAAAGCGAATCTATGTTACTTGGGAAGTCGAGACCAACTGCGAGCATTTGGTTCAATACCAGCAATGGAAGAAGCAATCTTATGGGAAAATCCACTTTTAAAGGAAATTTTTACAAGCAGTGAATTCCTTTTTGAAAAACCAGAGGTTATTAATGAGATCAATTTTGAGCCAAAAAATCCAATAGAAAATCATATCCTAATGGCAGGTGATTCGGCCGGTTTGATAACTCCACTTTGCGGAAATGGGATGGCTATGGCAATCTTGTCAGGAAAGCTAGCGGCTGAGGCAATTTTGAATTACAAATCCAGATTTGAAATCGAACAGGCCTATGAAGAAGTTTGGAAAAAGAATTTCCAAAGAAGGCTGCAAGTAGGGCGAACGGTTCAATTGCTTTTCGGGTCGAATGCCACTTCTACCTTAGCTAGACACTTGATTCAGAATGTCCCTTTTGTGGCGGATAAAATTATTAAAAGCACCCACGGGAAGCCTTTCTAATAGCCGAATACCTGAAGGATTTGGGTGTTTTCTAAGAAATAATAGAAAAAGAAGGCGTTAAGAAAAATTGCAGAAATAGTATTCATCCCCATGGCCCAAGTGTAGGAGGCGTATTTTGTGGGATTGGTGCGTATAAAGCTGAACCAAAGTAAAAAGAAAAGCACAATAGGAGCCATGGCAGCCAAGTAAATCCAAGCGATATCCACTTGATTTCTACTGAAAAAAAACCAAAAATAGGAAGCGCCTGCTAATGCAAAAAGAAGAGCAGAGAAAGAAAATGTCCCTTTAATGCCTAATAACAAGCTTAAAGTTTGATCGCCCCGCCGTGCATCCTCCCCATGCTGATAGACTTGAGTCAAGGGGTAATTTCCCCAAAGCATCAAGGTCGTCAATATCCCAGGAGCAATCACGTGCCATTTTCCCAGGACATCCCAACCTAAATTGCTCAAACCAGCATAAGCCATTGCAAAGGTAAAATAGCCTTGAAACAGTCCAGCAATCAACCAACTTAACCATGGGTATTTTTTGATTCGTATCGATGGATGTGAGTAAGCCATGCTAACCAATCCATAGACTAAGATCATACTTGCAAAACTGAAATTGATCAATCCTCCCAGCCCAATGGCAATGATAAAGAAAATGATAGAAAGCAAGTAAAGGTCTTTAGTGACTTTGGGTGGGTTTTTCAACCCTCCAATACTTTCCTCATCCTTATCAAAAAAGCTGTTGTAGCCATTGCTTGATGGATAAAGGAAAAGGTGAAGTGAAAGAAAAACCAACAGCATTCGTGATTCATTGTGATTTGGCGTCAGCGCCAAAGCAAAAAAGAAAACTGGCATCAAGAATAAGGAGAAAGGGATTCGGAGATGCTTGAGAGAAGAGCTAGAGATCATAAGTGCGTCGATGTTTTTCAGAACCTTATTGGAACCAGAAGGTTATTTCTGAGATCCTACAATTTAGAAATATTCAATTAACTTGATCTAATGAATTCGAGCATCGTAAGCATAGGGCTAGCAAATCCAGGTCTCCCAATCGATCAGTCCTCTATTGCCAGTTTTATGCAATCGGCTCATCAACTTCATGGAGATGAGGCAAGAAGGCTTAATTTTTTGTATAAAAAATCCGGAATTTCATCGCGTCATAGTGTCTTGACTGATTTTGAAAAAAAAGAGTTTGAGGATTACTCTTTTTTTCCCAAGTCAGAAAACTTGGAACCATTTCCTGGGACTAAGGCAAGAATGGAGGTTTTTAGAAACACCGCACCAAAATTATGTGAGGAAGCCTCCCGCGAATGTCTTAATAATTCCGAAGTGACTCCATCAGAAATCACTCACCTGATTCTTGTTTCTTGTACAGGAATGGTTGCTCCTGGGCTAGAGCTTGGCTTGATGAAAAGCCTTGGACTTTCAGAGGCAGTAGAGCGCTATTGCATTCATTTTATGGGATGTTATGCTGCCTTTACGGGGTTAAAACTTGCAGATAAAATATTGCGGGCAGAAAAAGAGGCCAAGGTTCTTCTAGTTTCGGTGGAGTTATGTACGATTCATTTTCAAAAAGAATATGTCGAAGATAACTTGTTAGCGAATTCACTATTTGCTGATGGAGCTGCAGCGGCGCTGGTTATGAATTCTAGTCGGGGTTTAAAGATCAAGTCGTATTTGAGTCAAGTAATCCGGGAAGGAGAGGAAGATATGGCTTGGGGAATTGGAGATTTTGGATTTGAGATGCAGCTGAGTAAATATGTTCCTGCTTTGTTGGATGAGGGAATTGGCCGTTTGAAAGAAGTTTTTGAGCGAAGATTTAACCTCTCAAAAGTTAAAAACTTTGCAATTCACCCTGGAGGAAAGCAAATCTTGCAAAAAGTCCAAGAAGCCTTTGAAATTCCTGCTGAGGCAAATAAGCATGCATTAGAGGTCCTGAAGAATTTTGGAAACATGTCTTCTGCAACCATCCTTTTTGTTCTTCAGCGATTCTTAGCGGATAAAGAAATTAAAGGTGATATCCTGGCTTTAGGGTTTGGTCCTGGTCTTACTTTGGAAACTCTTCATTTGGAAAAATAATGAGCAAATTTTCAGAACGGAGCTACCAAAAGGAATTAATGGATGACCTCGAATGCTCCGGGGAGGAACTTGCCCAGACCTTAAAAGAACTCAAAACCATCAATAAATGGCTTGGAGGAAACGAAGTCACGACCAATGGTTTAAGTAAACTAATTAAGGCGCGTCCACAATCGGATTATTGGATATCGGACATCGGCTGTGGCGGAGGTGATATGATTCGTGTGATGGCGAAATGGGCGGCAAAGAATCAAACCAACGTGCATTTGGAAGGAATTGATGCGAATCCAAACATCATTGAGCTAGCAAAAATTCGGCTTAAAGATTTGAAAAATGTAACTTTGACTGTTCAAAACATTTTCTCTCCGGCTTTTTTGGACCATAAAGTAGATATCTGTACCTGCACTTTATTTACCCATCATTTTACAGATTCGGAGCTTGTAAGTCTTTTGAAAGGAATGAAATCAAAATCCAAGCTTGGAATAGTCATCAATGATTTGCACCGAAACCCAATAGCCTATTCAAGCATTAAATTGCTCACAAAGCTATTTAGTAAATCTCCGATGGTTCAGAATGATGCCCCTTTATCTGTTCTTCGAGCATTTTCAAAAGCCGATTGGATTAAAATTCTATCAAAAGCGGAGATAAAAGATTTTCAACTTTCTTGGCATTGGGCTTTCCGATGGCAAGTAATAATTAGATTATAAACCTTTAAAAATTAAGAGTACTTCATGGAAATTTCACCAGAAACTACCGACGCAATTATTAAAAAAGCAATCGAACTCGCTTATGAAGTAGTTCCCTCAATCATTTATGCCATTCTTTTTTACCTGGTAGGTAGATTTATTATCAACAAGGTATTAAAGGGAATCAAGAAATATCTCTCGAAGCGGGAAGAAAGTCCTTCGCTAAATGAGTTTGTTTATTCATTTTCTAAAGTGGTCCTCACCATCATTTTATTAGTTGGCGTGGCTGCAATTATCGGAATCCCTGTTACTTCCTTTTTGGCCATTTTTGGAGCTGCAGGCCTTGCTATTGGTTTGGCACTTCAAGGTTCACTTTCCAATTTTGCAGGGGGATTACTGATATTGGCTTTTAAGCCATTCAAAGTTGGCGATGTGATTACGGGACAAGGACACACAGGAAAAGTGGAAAAAATTCAGATTTTATACACCCATCTCTTGACTTTTGATCACAAGGAAATCATAATCCCGAATGGAAACCTGGCGAATTCTGACGTTGTCAACATGAGTACCCAAGAGACCAGACGAGTGGATTATACTGTTGGCGTAGCTTATGGGACAAACATCAAGCAGGCTAGGGAAGTAATTTTAGAAATCTTCGCAAAGGACGAGCGGGCACTTCAAGATCCAGCACCAGTGGTTTTTCTAAATAACTTTGGAGACAGCTCCCTGGATTTAGTCATTCGGGTTTGGACAAAAGCAGAAAATCTTTGGCCATTGTACTTTGATGGAATGGAATCCATAAATAATGAATTAGCTAAAAATGGAGTGGAAATTCCATTTCCTCAGCGCGTTGTTCATCAAGCAAAATAAAAACAAGAAAAGGCGATCATTTGGTCGCCTTTTCATTTGCCACTTTTAAAAATAATAGGATTTAATTGATCACCACTAGTAATGGTGACTTAGTATTCAATTTCCCCAATCCAAAATTTATAAGAATTGGATTAAAATGATTTTATGATTTCTTCTAATTTTTTTCGTTCGATTGCTGGCACATAAGTTTCTTCCTTGGCATACCCGACAGGTACAAGTAAATAAGGTTTTTCATTTGCCGGTCTTTCTAAAATAGAACTTAAAAAATTCATTGGGCTTGGGGTATGAGTCACCGCAACAAGGCCCGCTTGATGGATTGCGGCAATCAAAAAACCACAAGCAATACCCACAGATTCACTTACATAATAATGTTGGATTTTTTCACCTTCAGAAAGCCCATAGGATTGTTTGAATACAACAATAAGATAAGGAGCGTCTTCTAAAAAGGGTTTTTCCCAATTGGTCCCTAAAGGCTTCAAATCAGCTTTCCAGTTTTCCGGCATCCTGGTCGAATAGGATATCTTTTCCTCCTCTTCCGCAGCAGCCCTGATTTGTTTTTTAATCATTGGGTCGGAGACCAAACAAAATGTCCATGGCTGTTTATGTGCTCCTGAAGGGGCAGTACTGGCGGTTAGGATGATGTTTTCCATTACTTCTAATGGAATCGGTCTTGTATCAAACTCTCGAACAGTTCTTCGTTGATCCATCAATTGATAAAAATTCCTAGAGTTTTGAATCAACTCCTCTTCACTTGGCTGAGCTCGATGATATCGGATGTGCTCAAATCCTTCGATTAATTTCTTTTCCATAAAAAAAACGGCTATCCGTGAAAATAGCCGTTTCAGTTTGATTTATTTCTCTATCAGTCTAAAGTAACCTCTTTGGAGCCTCCTGGGTAAATAACGGTCACTACTTTGTCACAAGTGCCGGTCCCATAATCAACAGTTAACTCAATTCCCGAAATAAGAAACTGTAATGTGCCAGCGCTTGGAACCCAAACTCCAGTTTCAGCGCAAGTTTGCTTGACGATAAGGGGAGTTAATACCAAGGTTTTGAAGCTTGCCCCTTCGCGACTTTTTCCATTTGCCGATCCGGTAATCGATGCTTCATATCCTTCACCTCCTAATTTGAGTACCCGAACTTGGTCACTAACAAGTGTTACAAAGGTATTATCTGGCCAAGTTATTTTCCCATTTTCTACTTTCACTGCGAGTGAGATTGTGCCAGCGGCAAGATCTATCCCAGTGTTAGTTAAGGTTCGAGTTCCTTCGATTTTTTTATCATTGACAGAATAACCTTCAAAAGTGGTAATCACTTTAGCACCTGGAAAAAGAAGATTTCCCGAATAGGATAGTATTACTTTTCCTTTTCTAGTGATTCCATTGCTACTGGTACATCCTGTCCCAAAGTCAATGGTAATTTTTTTACCGGAAGCGTCAAGAGTCGCTTTGGCAGTTGGGCAAAGCTCTTTGATTGAAACATCCGTGGTGAGGCGAGCTCCAAGCCCACTTTTATTTAATGTCGTAATGGTGACATTATCAAGATCCTCAAAAGCTTGATTGATCAAATAGTCATCATTGACAATGGATAAATCTGGTTCCTTTAGAATATTATCTGTGTCTGAATTACAGGAGACCAATGAAAAAATAAATATGGCGAATGCCAAGATGCCGAGATTAGAGAAAAACTTTTTCATATGCTGTGAGAGTTAGGTAAATCTGAAAGTAAAAATATTAGTCCTTTTCTGGTTTGGGTGAGGAGTCTTTTTTCTTTTTTCCTCCCACACAACCAATGTTTTGAGTCAAAGAAATATCATCTGGTAAAATGCCAAACTGTTGGGTTAGATCCCATTCCTCGATTTCAATTGGGATTGGTTTAGAGGAGTTTGGTTTCTTTTTCATTTCTACTGAGTCAAGTTAA